>JAJZJT010000260.1 GCA_021809995.1 Actinomycetes bacterium | reverse complement strand
AAGGCGTAGGTGGCGCCCTTGTCGTAGAAGGAGTCGGGCGTGCGGTTCAGGATGCCCATGACCAGGGCACGGTCGGTCAGGTCGACCTGGCGGTCACCGAGGGAGAGGGTCGTCGCCGGCACGGGCCAGACGCTACCCCGGCCCGACGGCCGCTACTGCTGGGTGACGGCAGATCCCCGCCGGCAGCCGCCCGCTGTGCAGGCTCCAGCCGTGCGGGGTCAGAACAGGCGGGCGGCGAGTGCCTTGCGGTAGCGGGCGGTGCGGGGGTCCTCGGGTCCGAGGGTCTCGAGGAGGTCCACGAACTCCTGCCGGGCGGCGTCGTCGTCGCGGACCCGCTCGAGGAGGCGGTCGAGCACGGCTTCGACGCCCTCGTCGGCGACGTCGACGTCGGCCGTGGCCAGACGGGCCTCGGCGGCGAGGCGGCGGGTCTCTGGCGTCTCGGGGATCCGGGCCAGGAGGGCGAGCGCCTCGTCCGGGTCGCCGGCGCCGATCCGTCGCGCCGCCAGCGCGGTGATCGCCCCGGCGTGGTCGGGCTGGAGCTCGAGCGCCTTGCGGAGCAGCGCTTCGTCGTCGCCGGCGACGCCCTCGGCGACGAGGCGGTCGGCCTCGGTCTCGGCGGGAGCCAGGCGGGCCACGAACTCGGCCACGGACGCCTCGGGTTGGGCACCCACGAACGCGTCGACCACAGCCCGGTCGCGCAGGGCGAAGACGGCCGGGATGGACTGCACCTGGAACGTGGCGGCGACCGACGGGTTCTCGTCGACGTTGACCTTGGCCAGCTCCACGGCGCCGTCGGTGGCGGCCACGACCCGCTCGAGGATGGGCCCGAGGACCTTGCACGGCCCGCACCACGGCGCCCACAGGTCGACCACCACCGGCACCTCGGTCGAGCGGTCGAGGACGGCGGTCTCGAAGGTGGCATCGGTGACGTCGGTCATCGCCCTGACCCTACCGGTCGGACGGCCCCGACCGGGCGCCGACCGGGTGGGCACGGCGCTATCGGTACGGGGGCCGTCGGGGCACGACCGGCCCGTGATGAACGGGCCCTGGCGAGCAGGGCCCTGGCCCTCGCGACGCGACCCGGTCAGGCCTGCGACGTCGGTCAGACGGCGTCGAGCGACGCGCCCGAGAGGTCGGAGAAAGGCAACGGGGTGGTGCCAGTCGCCCAGGCCGGCGCCGCGGCGTTCAGCGGGCCGATGTCCCCCACCGTGACGTTGACCATGATGTCGAACCCGTTGAGCTGCGAGGTCACGACGGTCCCGCACGACACCGTGGCCAGCCCGCCACCTCCGAGGGCCAGGGCGGCAACTTCCCCTGCGTCTTCGACGCAGCCCGCCGCGCTCCCACAGGTTCCCCTGGCTCGTCCGGTGGAGGACGTGCGTCGGCCTGAGCCCGGGCTTCTTCGCCGACTGTCGCACCCTTCGTGCCCCCGCACATCTCCGCCAAGGCGACGCGGCCGCCATGGCGGTGCTTGGGGGCCATCGCGGCGTCTGCAGCGGGATTGCCGGCGGATTCGACCTCGCCCACGGACCGTTCCGGTACCTCCACGCTCCGGGATGAGCCGTCACGGCGACGCGGCCAGGCGAGCCGTCGACGCCGGACGTCACCTGCTGGGGCGCGGCCGCTGCGCCGGGTAGCGTCAGGGGCATGGCAACCACCCCCACCGGAGCGGCGCCCACCGGGGCGGTCCCCGGCGAACCGGGCGTCGAAGGCGTCGAGGGCATCGACGTCCCCGCCGTCAGCGCCTGGCTGGCCGACCACGTGGCGGGCACGCGGCCGCCGTTCGCCTTCGAGCTCATCGCCGGCGGGCGCTCGAACCTGACGTTCCGGGTGACCGACGCGGCGGGGCGGGCGCTCGCCCTACGCCGTCCCCCGCTCAGCCACGTGCTCCCGACCGCGCACGACATGGTGCGCGAGCACACGATCATCTCGGCCCTCGGGCCGACCGACGTGCCCGTGCCCCGGGCCCTCGGGCTCTGCACCGACGAGGCCGTGAACGGCTCGCCCTTCTACGTCATGGACTTCGTCGAGGGCCGGATCGTGCGCGACGACACGGCGGCCGCGGCGCTCTCCGAGGACGCCCGTCGCCACGCCGGCGAGTCGCTCGTCGACACCCTGGCCGCCCTCCACGCCGTCGACGTCGACGCGGTCGGGCTCGGCGAGTTCGGTCGGCGCACCGGCTACCTCGAGCGTCAGCTCAAGCGGTGGCATGGGCAGTTCACCCAGTCGCCCGTCGACGGCGAGCCAGGGCCGGCCGTCGTCGACCGGGTCCACCAGCTCCTCCGTGCCGCCATGCCCGAGCAGCAGGGCTCGGCCATCGTGCACGGCGACTACCGGCTCGACAACACGGTCATCGACGAGGACGGCGACGTGGTAGCCGTCCTCGACTGGGAGATCTGCACCCTCGGCGACCCCCTGGCCGATGTCGGGCTGCTGCTCGTCTACTGGACGGAGCCCGAAGACGGCGACGCCGCCCTGGTGGGTGTGGCCCCCACCGCGCTGCCCGGCTTCCTGCGCCGCGACGACCTCGTGGCGCGCTACGCGGAACGCTCCGGCCGTGACCTGTCGGCCGTCGGCTACTACAAGGCGTTCGGCTTCTGGAAGCTTGCCTGCATCCTCCAGGGCGTCCACGCCCGGTACGCGGCCGGCGCGGCGGCCGGCGACCGGACGGGGGTCGACCAGTTCGCCACCAACGTCCGCCGGCTGGGCGAGCGCGCCCTCGCCGAGGTCGAGGCCCTGTGACGGGCACGAGCCGGTCGCCCCTCTACCGCGTCGACCCCGCCTGGGGGGAGCCGATCGCCCAACGCCTGGTGCACCCGGTGCTCGTCGTCGCCCTCGACGGTTGGGTCGACGCCGGCCTCGGGGCGTCGACGGCCGCCGAGCACCTGCTCGCGACGACCCCGACCGCCGTGGTGGCGAGCTTCGACACCGAGCCCCTCGTCGACCTGCGAGCCCGCCGGCCCACGGCGCGCCTCGTCGACGGGGTGACGGCAGAGCTCACCTGGCCGGCCATCCGGCTGCTCGCCGGCAAGGACCAAGTCGGCGCCGACGTGCTCTACCTGACCGGTCCCGAGCCCGACTTCCGGTGGCACGGCTTCGTCGACGCCGTCGTCGAGCTCACGCTGCGCGCCGGCGTCCGGACCGTCGTCGGGCTCGGCGCTTTCCCCGCCCCGACCCCCCACACCCGGCCGGTCCGGCTCGCTTCCACCGTGCCGCCCGAATCGGCCGAGCTGGCCGCCCGGGTCGGCTTCGTGCAGGGGACGCTCGAGGTGCCCGCCGGCATCGAGGCGGCGCTCGAAGTCGCCCTCGGCAAGGCGGGCGTGCCCGTCATCGGTCTGTGGGCCCGCGTGCCCCACTACGTGGCGGCCATGCCCTTCCCCGACGCCAGCGCAGCGCTGGTCGACGGCCTCGCCACGGTCACCGGGCTCGTGTTCGACTCGTCGCCGCTCCGCCTGGCCGCCCAGGAGACGCGGCGCCAGATCGACGACCTCATCGCCGCCAACCGCGACCACCTCGAGATGGTCCGCCGGCTCGAGTCGGCTCTGGACGCCGAGGAGGGGAACTCCTTCGGCCTCGACGAGGTGCCGAGCGGTGACGAGATCGCCGCCGAGCTCGAGCGGTTCCTCAGGGGCGAGATGGGCTGAGCGCCGTCGGCGCCTCCAGCAGGACGCCTGCCGGCGGCGCGGCCACCGGCAGGCCTGCCGGCACACCTGGCGGTGGTGCCGAGCCCCGGTGCGAACGAGCCAGGTGCGCGCCGGCGACGGCAAGCACGACGACGAGCACGGCGAGGACCACGAGCACGACGACGAGCACCGGCCAGGGGCTCCGGCGCGCCGTGGCGGTCGTGCCGTAGCGGGGTCGCCCGAGCGTGGCGAGGCCGTCCGGGCGCGGCCGTGCCGTGGCGCTGCGGTCCGGCCCGCCGTGAAGGACGGGGAGCTCGGTGACCAGGTCGCGCAGCTCCTCGACCGTGGCCGCCTCGGCCAGCGCACCGAGCCGGCGCTGGTACTCGACGGCGTCGAGCAGGCCGCGATCGAAGGCCCGGTCGAGCAGCACGCCGAAGCGCTGGCGGTCGTCGTCGGTGACGGGCCCCTCGGCCGGCACGGGCGCACCGGCGCTCCTCGTGGTCGCCGGCGGCGACGCCACCCCGCCGTCTCCTGCTCGCCCGGCCCCTGGACCCGGCAGCCCTGGACCCGGCAGCCCTGGACCCGGCAGCCCTGGACCCGGCAGCCC
>JAJZJT010000259.1 GCA_021809995.1 Actinomycetes bacterium | reverse complement strand
GTCGGCCGCGAACACGCAGGCGATGCGGGCCTCGAGCTCGCCGTTCGTGCCGTAGGCGAGGGCCGCCTCGGCCGTGCGGACGGCCGCTGCGGCGTGGGCCACGTCGTAGGCGAGCACCTGGGCGACATCGGGCCCGCCGCCGGCGGCGACGGCGGCCACGCCGGCGTCGACCACCGCAGCGGCGGTGGCGACGGCCGAGGCGGCGACCTCGAGGTCGGGTGCGGGCAGGGCGTCGGTGGAAGCGGCGGTGGTCGTCACGCCGGAGAGGTTAGTGACTCGGCGCTCCCAGCCGCCGTGCCGGCCCGGGCCCGCCGGCCGCCGGCTCGCGGGTGCGGGCCACGACGGTGACGAGCGGCGGGAGGACGATCGCGTCGTCGCCGGGGTCGACGCCCGTCAGGGCGGCGAGGTACTCGGCGACCGGGCCGGGACCGGCTCCCGCCGGTGCCTCGGCCCAGGCGTCGACGACGTCGAGACCGGCGTCGCGCACGAGGGCCGGCAGGAGGGCGCCCACGTCGGGATGACGGGCCGAGGGCATCGACAGCGGGTGCCCGTCGACTCGCCCGGCCGAGGTGACCGGCTCCTGGGCGACGACCCATCCGCCGGGCCGGGTCACCGTCGCCATGCGGGCGAGCACGGCGGCGGGGTCGAGCACGTGCAGGAGGAGGAAGCGGCAGAACGCCAGGTCGACCTGCTCGGGGAGCCGGAGGTCCTCGCCGGCCTGCGTGACGGCGAGGACCTGGGCGTGGGCCGCCGCCGCCTCGGCCACCTCGTCACGGGCCGCCGGGTCGCTGTCGACCGCGTAGACGCGCCCCGTGCGCCCGACCACCTCGGCGAGGGCGACCGACACGTCGCCGCCGCCGGCACCCACGTCGACGCACGTCCACCCCGGGCCGATGCCCAGGCGGTCGAGCGCGGTGGCCAGGGGGCGCCGGTAGACGTCGTCGCGCAGGCCCTTCAGCTCCATGCCGTCACCGTACCCGGGGCGCCGACGTCGGCCCGGCGCGCTCCTGCCGCCCGGGGACACCCGCCCGGGGACACCCGCCCCAGCCGATAGCCTCGCCAGGGTGAAGGTGACGATGCTGCTCTGCGACGCGGCCCAGGTGGCCGACGGGAAGCTCTACGTGCTCGGCGGCGGCTGGAGCATGACCGGGCCTGACCCCGTCCCGTCGGCCGTCGCCCTGAAGATCGACGTCGGCTGGCACGAGGCCGAGCGCGTCCACCACTGGGAGCTCTTCCTCGAGGACGCCGACGGCCAGCCCGTCCTGGTCGACACCCCCGAGGGGGCACGGCCCGTCGAGGTGCGTGGCGAGTTCACCGTCGGGCGTCCCACGGGCGTGCCCGAGGGCTCGCCCATCGACGTCGCCCTCGCCGTCAACCTCGGCCCGCTGCCGCTGCCGCCCGGCTCGCGCTTCAACTGGAAGCTCGCCATCGACGGCGACTCCCACCCGGACTGGTCGCTCGCCTTCACGACCCGCCCCGTCGCTCCGGCCACCGACTGACCGCTCTGCACGGAGCGACACCCGGTCCGGGGCCACGCCCGACCGAACGGCGCCGCCCGGGCCCCGAGTGGGGGACGCTGGACGCCGGAGCACCCGAGCGACTACACCACGGGCATGACCATCCACGATCGTCCCTTCGGACGGTACCTCGAGGACTTCGTCCCCGGTGACGTCTACCGGCACTGGCCCGGCAAGACCATCACCGAGTACGACGACCACCTGTTCTGCATGATCACCATGAACCACCACCCGCTCCACACGAACGTGTGGTTCGCCGAGCACGAGACGGTGCAGGGGCGCAACGTGGTGGTGGGCAACCTCGTCTACTCGCTCGTGCTCGGCATGAGCGTCCCCGACGTGAGCGGGGCTGCCATCGCCAACCTCGAGGTCGAGTCGCTCGTCCACCGCAAGCCCACCTTCCACGGCGACACGATCTACGCCGAGACGAAGGTGATCGACGTGGTCGAGTCGAAGTCGCGCGACGACCGCGGTGTCGTCACCGTCGAGACCAAGGCCTTCAACCAGGACGGTGACGAGGTGTGCTTCTTCCGGCGCAAGGTGATGGTGTGGAAGCGGGCGTCCGCTCCCGCCCGCCGACGCCCCTACGGTGACGACGTCTGGGAGTGACCCGACGGCGCGACCGTCTCGGGACGGCCGGGGCCCGGTGGCGACGCAGAGCGGGCCCGGCCGGCTCGGCTGCATCGGCGCGGCGCTCGCCGCCCAGGGAGCAAGCCTCCGGCCCGGCCTACCGTGGCGGCGGACTCGCGACCCGTGGGCCGTGCTCGTCAGCGAGGTGATGGCCCAGCAGACCCAGCTCTCCCGCGTCGAGCCCGCCTTCCGTGCCTTCCTCGAGCGCTTCCCCGACCCTGTGGCCTGCGCCCGTGCGCCGCTCGGCGACGTGCTGCGCCAGTGGGCCGGGCTCGGCTACAACCGCCGAGCCCGCAACCTGCACCGGGCCGCGGTCGTGGTCGTCGAGGTTCACGGCGGCACCGTCCCCGGCACCCTGGCCGAGTTGCTCGCCCTCCCGGGGGTGGGTCCCTACACGGCCCGGGCCGTGCTCGCCTTCGCCTTTGGGCGTGACGTGGGCGTCGTCGACACGAACGCCGGCCGGGTGCTCGCCCGTGCCGTCGCCGGTCGGGTCCTCGGCCGGCGGGAGGCCCAGGACTTGGCCGATGCCCTGGTGCCGGACGGTGAGGGGTGGGCGTGCAACCAGGCCCTCCTCGACGTGGGCGCCCTCGTGTGCGTCTCCGGCGAGCCCCGGTGCGCATCGTGCCCGCTCGAGCCGTGGTGCGCCTGGACAGGTGCCGGCCGTCCGGCGCCGGACCCGGCCCTCGGGACGGCCGGGTCCTCGACGCCCCAGGGCACCTTCGCCGGGTCGGACCGCCAGGGGCGCGGGAGGCTGGTGGCAGCCCTCGTCGACGGGCCCCTGTCGGCTGCCCGCGTCGCCGCCGTGGCGGGCTGGCCCGACGACGACGGGCGGGCCACACGCGTCGCCGAGCAGCTCGTCGCCGAGGGGCTGGCGGTCCGGCGGGGAGACGTCCTCGAGCTGCCCTGACCGACCGCACGCTCGACAGGTGCCGGACGGCTCCTACGGCCTGGCCCGCCCGGTCGAGGCGACGAGCACGTGGCCCGTCGCGTCCCCGGCGACGCACACGTCGGGCCCAGGGCAGGAGACGGTCCACACGACGGTGTTCGAGTCCACCGCCTGACGGCGCCACGCCGCCGCGCCGCCGGTGGGTTCGGTCGTCGTCACCACGCCACCGGCGCTGTCGCCGAGGACGCAGCGGCCAGGCGACCCGCACGCGAGACCGGCCACGAAGTGGCCCAGGTCGACCGAGGCGGCGTGCCATGCCGAGGCTCCTCCCGCCGGGTCGGTCGAGGTGAGGACCTGCCCGACGCCGTCGCCAGCGACGCACAGGCCCACCGACGGGCAGGCGAGCGCCCCGATGCCGGCGGCCGCCACCGGAGCCGTCACCGACCACGAACCCGGCGCCGAGGGCCGCCTCGACGTGAGGACGCGACCGGACTGGTCCACGGCCACGCACAAGGTCGCCGACGGGCAGGAGAGCGCCCAGATGACGGTCGACCCGTCGACGTCCTCGGCGCTCCAGCGCCCACCTCCCGGCCTGCCAGGGTCGGTGGAGACGAGGAGCCGCCCGGACCCGTCGCTCGCCACGCACAGGGCCGCCGACGGGCACGCCACGCCCCACAGCGGGCGCGTCCCGTCCGCGTCGACCCGTGTCCACGCCCCGGCCCCTCCCGTGGGGTTCCTTGAGGTCAAGATGCCGCCCGCGGCGTCGGCCGCCACGCACAGCGAGGTGGACGGGCAGGCGAGGGCGTCGATCGGCTCACCGGGGTCGACCACGTGGCGGGACCAACGGGCGCCACCGGCGGCGGTCGGGTCGGTGGCGGCGAGGACGGCGCCGGCCGAGTCGCCGGCCAGGCACAGCCGCGTCGACGGACAGGTGACGGCGTCGAGCTGGTTGGTCCCCTCGACCAGCGTGCTCGACCAGTCGGACGCCGGGCCCGTGGGTTGGTGGGACGCGAGCACGTGGCCCGACTGGTTGACGGCGACGCACAGCGCCACCGACGGGCACGACAGCGTGGACGCGTAGTTGGTCGACCCGGTGACCGCGACGGCGTCGACGCGCCAGGCGGGCGGCGACGTGAACGGCCCGTGAGAGGAAAGGGTGTTCCCCCACGAGTCGGCGCCCACGCACAGGGACGGCGTCGGGCACGCGAGGGCCG
>JAJZJT010000010.1 GCA_021809995.1 Actinomycetes bacterium | reverse complement strand
CACGGCGAAGACGGTGTCCCCCGCCGTCACCAGCACCTGCGTGAGCGCGAGGCGACCGATCGGGTGCTCCTGGTCGAGGAGGTCGGCGAACGCCGAGCGGGCCAGCCTGCGGAACTGGTCGCCTCGTTCCCGCACTCGCACCCCCCAATGCTAGGACGCCTCCGCCTCAGGCCCCGCCCTCAGGCCCCGGGCCCGGCCCCGGGCCCGCCCTCAGGCCCCGGGCCGGGGCAGCGGACCGCCGAGGCCCAGCCGCCCGGGACGACCCCGCAGGGTCGCTACGATGGCGGCAGGCTCGGCGTGCCGGACCGTGGTCGAGACGAGACGGAGGAGGAGCGATGACTGTCGCCGCGTACGTTCTCATCCAGACCGAGGTTGGCAAGGCCGCCTCGGTCGCCCGCACCGTCTCGGACATCGAGGGCGTGGTGACGGCGGAGGACGTGACCGGCCCCTACGACGTCATCGTCCGGGCGACCGCAGCGACCATGGACGAGCTCGGCCGCATGGTGGTCGGGCGCGTGCAGGTGGTCGAGGGCATCACCCGCACGGTGACCTGCCCCGTCGTCAACCTGTAGGCAGCGTCCCTTCTCCCGAGGCCCGCCAGCCCCTTGGCCCCCTGGGGAGCCCCCGAGGCGTTCCAGCGCGGCTGTGGTCACCTCAGGCGACGGCGCCCGACTCCCGGAGGGCAGTGACCTCCTCGGCGGGAACGCCCCAGTCCGCCAGTGCCTCGTCGGCCCACTGCCCCGGATGCGGAGGCGGGCGCCTGACGGCCGAGGGCGTCCTCGAGAAGCGTGGCGCCGGCCCGGGTTGCACGACGCCGCCCACCTCGACGAACGTCCCGCGCGCGGCATTGTGCGGGTGCACGGGTGCCTCGGCGACGCCGAGCACGGGAGTGACGCAGGCGTCCGTACCGGCGAAGACCGTCTCCCACTCGTCACGCGTCCGTGTGGCAAAGATCCGGGCGAAGCGGTCCTTCATCTCGGGCCAGCGTGCCCGGTCCATCTGTCCGGGCAGCTCCTCGCCCTCGAGCCCGAGGCCGGCGAGCAGCGCGGCGTAGAACTGGGGCTCGATGGCCCCGACGGCCACGTAGCGCCCGTCGGACGTCTCGTAGACCTCGTAGAAGTGGGCACCCGTGTCGAGCAGGTTGGTACCGCGCTCGTCCTGCCAGGCCCCGGCCTGGCGCAACATGTAGACCATCGTCATGAGGGCCGCCGCCCCGTCGACCATGGCCGCGTCGACGACCTGGCCCTCGCCCGTACGGCCGGCGGCGAGCAACGCGCACACCATCCCGTAGGCGAGGAGCATGCCGCCCCCGCCGAAGTCGCCCACCAGGTTGAGCGGTGGGACCGGGCGCTCACCCGCCCGTCCGAGTGGCTCGAGCGCCCCGGCGAGGGCGATGTAGTCGATGTCGTGCCCGGCACGCGGGGCGAGCGGGCCGTCCTGGCCCCACCCCGTCATCCGCCCGTAGACGAGCTTCGGGTTCCGGGTGAGGCAGGGATCCGGCCCGAGCCCGAGCCGCTCGGCGACGCCCGGCCGGAACCCCTCCATCAACCCGTCCGCCTGCTCGACCAGGCGCAGGACGAGCGCGACGCCGGCGGGGTGCTTCAGGTCGACGGCGACGGACCGGCGTCCGCGGTTGAGCAGGTCGACGTGAGGCGCGTCGGGTGCGCTCCCCCGGGACCGCTCGATCCGGTCGATCCGGATGACGTCGGCGCCGGCGTCCGCGAGCATCATGCCGGCAAACGGGCTCGGGCCGATGCCGGCCAGCTCAATGATCCGCACGCCCTCGAGTGGGCCGCTCACCGGGTCCCTCTCCCCGTCGGCATCGTCTCGGTGCAGCGGGCGCGTGCGTGGCTGGCTGGCATGCCCGGATCGTGACCTCCCGCCGCCCCGGCGGTCAAGTGCTCGGGCGTTCGCTCGCCAACGTCGTCGCCACAAGGACGCCGCCATCGGGCGCGATGATGGAGGCGTGCCGAGCGCCCGGGGTCCCGGCCGGGTCAACCTGATCGGGGACCACACCGACTACAACGAGGGACGCGCCCTGCCCATCGCCGTCGACGCCGGCACCACCGTCTCCTTCGAGCCGGCGCCGGTCGACACGCTCCGACTCCGCTCGGACGCCTTCTTCGAGGTGGCGACCGTGGCCGTCGACGTCGACCCCGACCCCCGACAGCTCCGTTCGCTCGAGCCCGCGTGGGCCCGCCTGCCGGCCGCCGTCATCGCGCTCGCCCGACCAGCGACGGGCGGGACCGTGCAGGTCTCGTCGGACCTGCCCGTCGGTGCAGGGCTGTCCTCGAGCGCCGCGCTCGCAGTGGCGCTCGCCTGTGCGCTCGGCGTGGAAGGTCCCCCCACGGTGATCGCCCAGCTCTGCCGGCAGGCCGAGCACCTGGCCGGTTCGCCTGTCGGCCTCCTCGACCCGCTCGCCTGTGCCGGCGCCCGCGCCGGCCACGCGCTCCTGGTCGACTTCTCGACGCTCACCACCCGGGACGTCCCGGTGCCCGACGATGCCGATGTGGTGGTCGCGGACTCGGGCGAGCGACGCTCGCTGCGCGACGCTGGCTACGCGGCCAGAGTCGCGGAGTGCGAGGCCGCGGCGGCCGTCGTCGGGCCGCTCGGCCTCGCCGGCCCCGAGGACGTCCTCGGCCTGCGGGACCCCGTGCTGCGGCGCAGGGCCCGCCACGTCGTCACCGAGTGCGCCCGGGTGGACGCCGTCGCCGCGGCGCTGGCCACCGGCGACCTGGCCACCGCCGGGGCCCTCCTGGTCGAGAGCCATCGGAGCCTGGCCGACGACTTCGAGGTCTCGACGCCGGCCGTCGACGCCGCCGTCGCCGCGCTCCTCGCCTGCCCCGGCGTCCACGGTGCCCGGCTGACGGGAGGCGGGTTCGGCGGGAGCGTGGTCGCCATTGCCGAGCCCGGGGCGGTGGGGACGGCGGTGTCCTCCGCCGGAGGCCGGCCGCTACCCGTCTGGCACGTGCGCCCGGCCGCCGGCTGCCTGCGCACCTCGGCAAGCTGACGGCGCACGTGCGCCGGCAAGCCGCGCCCGCTTGCCTCGACGGGTGTCCCCCGGTCACCCGGGCCGTGGTGGCAGGCGCCGGGCGATGATCCGAGCGAGGACGTCAGGCCGGCGCACGTCCTCGAGGACGCGGACCACGTCTTGACCCCACAGGACCAGCACGAGCGACCCTGCCCCGACGAGCCGGCGAGGGAGGCTGGCCACGGCGTCGACCCGCTCGACCTCGACGAGGCCCACCTCGGCGGGTCGCCGCTGCCCCAGGCCCCGCAGCTCGAGGATCCGCTGCGAGGTCACCAGCAGTCGCCGTAGGCGCCAGCGCACCACCCGAACGGCCAACCAGCACAGTGGCAGGGCCGCGGCCACGCCCTCGCCCCAGTGGAGCGCGGACGGCTCGTGGGGGACGCCGAGCTCGATCCCGACCGCCGCGGCGACCACGACGACGGAGGTGACCGCCGGCCCGAAGAGGAACAGCCAGTGCGGGTGGACGTCCACCACCACCTCCTCACCGGGATGGAGCAGGTGCGGAGGTGCCGGCAACCGCCTCAGCCCAGCTTGGCGGCGATGGAGCCGGCCGTGCGCAGGACCGTCCCGTCGGCGCCGGCAGCCGAGTACGCGTGGGTGGGCGAACGGCGTGCCTCGTCGAGGAGGGAGGCCAACAGGTCGGCGAAGGCCAGTGGCGGGTCCGTCCAGAGATAGCGGGCGAGGGACCCCGGGATGGTGTTCACCTCGTTGACGACGAGCTCGGTGCCGTCCGAGAGGAAGTCGAGGCGAGCCACGCCACGCACCCCGGACAGGCGTGCCGCGGCCAGGGCGAGCCTGCGGAGCTCGTCCTCGACCGGCCCGTCGAGGACGGCTGGCAGCTCGCGCGGGGCGGCGACCATCCCCTGGCCGGCCACGTACTTGTCGCGGTACGCGAGGATGTCGCCCCCCGGCGACGACCGCAGCGGGCGCTCGACCGTGGACAACGAGAGGTCGGGCCACGACCTGACGGCGACCTGCAGGTCCCAGAGGTCCGGGCGGTACGGCTCGACGACGGCGCCGGCAACCAGGTGGGGGTTGGTCCCGAGGCGTGCCGCCAGGGTGCCCCGGTCAGCGACGACGTCGATGCCGATCGACGAGCCACCGAAGCGCGGCTTGACGATGTAGGGGCCCGGGAAGGGCAGTGTGGCGGGCACGTCGTCGCTGGGCGAGAGCGCCACCCGGTCGAGGGTGGGGACGCCATTGGCCCGCAGGAGCGCGCCGAAGGCGAGCTTGTCCATGCCGAGCGCTGCGCCGGCGACCGTGGGGCCGGTGTAGGCGATGCCGCAGAGGTCGAGCACCGCCTGCAGGGTGCCGTCCTCCCCGGGGCCGCCGTGGCAGCACACGACGGCGACATCCACCTCGATGGGCCGCGAACGACCGAGCCGACCCCCGGGCTCCACGAAGCCACCACCCGGCCTGGCGACGAGCTCGAGCCGAGATGCCCCGCGTGGCACCCCCTCGAGGAACGCCTCGGCCTCGAGGTCGGACGGCACCTCGTGCCACTCCCCGGTCTTCGACCAGTAGAGCGCCCGAGGCGGGTTCCCCCCGGTGAGCGCCGGAGCGGCGGCGAGCGCACGCGCCGCCTGCAACCCGGTCAGCACGCTCACATCGTGCTCCGGCGAAGGACCTCCGAAGATGACGGCGACGTCGGCCACGGTCGGTTCCATCCTCCACTGTCTCGGTGCGCGCTCGGTACGTGCACGGTCTTCGGGCGTGACCCGCCCGCGCCGCGACGACCGCGGAACGGGCAGCGGCGGACAGGTGTCGCCGCCCGGTCGCTCAAGGGTAGTGGTCGGGCAGGTCGTTCTCGTACAGGACGGCGTCACCGGGGCCCAGGGCCGAGCGAACCCAGGCGACAGCCTCGGCCCTCGTCTCGACAACCGTCACGCGCACGCCTCCACCCGCTCCTTCGAGCAGGGCGCGGCGGTTCGTGCGCCCCACCACGACGAGGTCGGTCGCGACCTCGACGACGGCGGCGGCGAAGCGACGGTTCTCGTCGTGCTGACGGGACCCGAGCTCGACCATCCCCGGGGTGACGACGACCCTGCGCGCCTCCCCCGGGGTGCGGGGCATGGGCTCGACGCGAGCCAATGCGCCCAGCGCCGCCCGTGCCCCCGCCGGGTTGGAGTTGTAGGTGTCGTCGAGGATGACGAACCCGCCGGGTGCGACCGCCGACTCGAGGCGGTGGTTGGCAGGAGCGAGCGTGGAGAGACGCTTGCCGACGTCGGCGAGCGGCACGTCGAGCTCCCGGGCAACGGCCACGGCGCACGCCACGTTCGACGGCTGGACCCCGGCCGGCAGCGACAGCGACTCCCACGCCGGGCGCCCGTCGAGGACGACGTCGACCGAGCCGTCTGGCGATCCGGGGCGGGGCTGCACCACGACGTCGGCCCCCGGACGCGTCCCCGCCCGCACGACGCGGCGCCCACCGGCCACGAGCTGGTCTGCCAGTGCGGCGAGCCGGGGGTCGTCGACCGCCAGGACGACCACGGACGCCGCCGCGGTGATCTCGGACTTGGCCTCGAGGATCCGCTCCTCCGAGCCGAAGCGCTCGAGGTGCACGGGTCCGATGGCCGTGATCACCGACACGTCCGGCGGGCACCACGCGCACAGGGCGGCGATCTCACCGGGGCCGTAGGTGCCCATCTCGGCCACGAACACCTCGGCATCGTCCGAGAGGTGCTCGTTGACGGCCCTCGCCAGCCCGGCCCGGTTGTTGAAGCTGGCCGGCGACGCCACGACCGCCCGCGTGCCCGCCACGAGGTCGGCGACATGGCGCTTCGTCGACGTCTTCCCGTACGAGCCGGTGATCGCCACCACCGTCGGCGCCACGACGCTCAGGCGCGCGGCCGCCCGGGCCACGTACCGCTCGGCGAGGGAGCGTTCGATGGGCTGGGTGACCAGGCTCGCCACGTCGACGAGCACCGGCGCTCCCACAGCGGCCAGGGCAGCGACAGGAGCCGGAACGCCGGTCACGGCGCCCACCACGACGACCACGGTCACGAGGACGGCCCACGTCACCGCCAGGGTGCGCAGCCGTCTCGTCCATGCCAACGGGGACGTCCGTCCGCGCACCCCGAGCCCGACCGGTCCGGCGGCGGCGGCCGCGCCGGCGAGGACGGCGGCGGCCGGCACCCACCAGGCGGCCAGCACGCCGGCGACACCGAGGGCGCCGAGGGCGGCGTTGGCCCACCGCACGACCCACCAGCGCCGGGCGAACCGGGTGGCCGACCCAGGGAGGTAGTGCTCGCGTTGGGCGACCCGCAACCACCGCACGCCGGCGACCCCGGTGGCGGCGACGCAGAGGGCCATGGCCACCCAGGCCGCCGCCCCGGCCGACGCGTCGAAGGACGCCGCGGGCAGCAACGGAACCGGGAGGGCGGCGGCGGGCAGGATCACCGGGGCTCCGACGGGTTCACGCAGGGCCGGCCGGCGAGCCCGACCCCGACGAGGCGAGGAGGAGCGCCCGCAGGGCGTCTGGCGCTTCGGTGACGGTCAGGTGGCCGACGCCGGGCAGGACCGTGAGCGAAGCCGATGGCACGAGCGCCGCTGCTTCACGCGCCACCCGGAGCGGCACCTCGTCGTCGTCCTCGCCCCACACGAGGTCCACCGGGCAGTCGAGCCCGGCGAGGATCGCCGCGTAGCGTTCGGCGACGACGCGGACGAAGACCTGGCGCATCACGCCCTCGGCCGCCCGGTAGTCGGCCGAGCCGTGCGTCCGGCGGGCCCGCTCCATGCGCTCCTCGCCCACGAGGCCCATGCGGTGCAGACGGCGCACCAGCCGGAAGCCGGCATCGGGCCGGGCGGGCGCGTCGTCGCGCGGCAGGAGCGGCACCCCGGTGAGCACGAGCCGGCTGACCCGCCCGGGCGCCAACCGGGGGAGGTGCAGCGCCACCCGCCCACCGAACGAGTGGCCGAGCACGGTGAGCCCACCCCCGCCGGGGGCGAGCTCGTCGACGAGCGGCACCAGGAGCCCGGCGTACTCGGCCGTCCCCCACGGCTCGGGCGGCGGCGGCGCCGACCCGAAGCCCGGCAGGTCGACGGCGACGGCGCTGCGCCCGTCTCCCGTGCCCTCCGCACCGAAGATGCGGGCGAAGTCGAGGTGGGTGCGACGCCAACCGTGGAGGGCCAGGACGGCCGTGGGGCCGTCGCCCCACCTGGCCCCGAACAGCCGACCGTCGGCAAAGGAGTGCAGCACCGGAACACCCTACCGATAGCGTCGGGGACCGTGGAACCAGCGAGCCCCGCGACCTCCGGCGAGCCGGTCGGCGACACGACCCGCGAGCCGGTCGGCGGACGCAGCGTCGCCGATCGGCTCGCCGGCGCGCTCGCCCGCCTGACCGACGCCCAGCGGGCTGCCGTCACGGCGCCGGCTGGCCCCCTCTGGGTCGAGGCAGGTGCCGGGTCGGGCAAGACGTCGGTGCTCACCGTGCGGGTGGCCCACCGGGTGGCCACCGGCACGGCGGAAGCCTCGCACGCCCTCGTGTGCACGTTCACCCGTCGGGCGGCAACCGAGCTGGCCGGTCGCCTGGCCGCCCTGGGAGTGCCGGCTGGCCCTCCTCCCTCGCCCGGAGCGCCCAGCGCCGGGGCGCACGTGGGGACGCTGCACCGGGTCGCGCTCCACCTCGTTCGCCGCCACGCCGCCGACCGGGGACGGCCGGCGCCCACCGTGGGAGACCGCGTCCGGCACCTCGCCCGCACCGTGCCCGACGAGCTCCGCGACGTGGTCGCCACCGAAGTCGCCTGGGCACGGTCCCGGGCCATCGCCCCCGCCGCCTACGCCGAGGCGGCCGAGCGGGCGGAACGCGCCCCGCGGCTCCCCCTCGAGCAGGTGGCCACCCTCTTCGCCGCCTACGACCGCTCGCTGGCCCGAGCCGGGGCGCTCGATGTCGACGACCTCGTCGTCCGGGCCGCCGACCTGCTCGAAGGCGACCGGCGCTTCGGCGATGCCGTGCGGTGGCGGTACCGCCACCTCTTCGTCGACGAGCTGCAGGACGTCACGCCCGCCCAGTTCCGGCTCGTGGTCGCCCTCCTCGGGCCCGAGGCCGACCTGACGGCCGTCGGTGACCCCAACCAGGCGATCTACGGGTGGAACGGCGCCGACCCGACCCTCGTCGCCTCCCTCGGCGAGCACGTGGCCGGGCTCGTCACCGTCCGCCTCGACGAGAACCACCGCTCGACACCCGAGATCGTCACCGCCGCCGCCGCCGTCCTCGGTCACCAGCTGGTCGGCGCGCCAAAGTCCCGCCGCCTCTCCGGCAGAAGGCCGACGCTCAGCTCGTGGGCGGACGAGCGCGCCGAGGCCGACGGCGTGGCCGACGTCGTCCTGGGCTGGTCGGCCGGGCGACGGTGGGGGGACCTGGCTGTGCTGGCGCGGACGAACGACCAGCTGACGGTCGTCGAGCAGGCGCTGCGCCGGGTCGGCGTGCCGGTCCGACGCAACGCCGGCGGAGCTCGCCCTGACGAGGACGCAGTCGACGTGACGACGTTCCACCAGGCCAAGGGGCTCGAGTGGTGGGGGGTCTGTGCCGTCGGCCTCGAGGACGGGCTGGTGCCGATCTCCTCGTCGGCGTCGGGGGACCGGCGGGCCGAGGAGCGCCGACTGCTCTACGTCGCCCTCACGCGGGCAACCGACGAGCTGTCCTGCTCATGGGCCCGCACGCGCCGGGTCCCCGGACGCCCGCCTGTACGACGCGCCCCGTCCCCCTGGCTCGGCGCCCTCGAACCGTTGACCGAGCCGCTCGCTCCCGGCGGACCCTCGCCGACGCGCTCCGCCGCGGTCTCGCAGCCCAAGCCCTCCCCCTTCGCCGGCCTCCGGGCGATCCTCGACGGCACGGCTCCGCTGGGGGACGGTGGCGCCCTGGGCCTCGTCGGTCAGAAACGAGTGACGTCAACGTAGACAGGGGCGTGGTCCGACGGCCTGGGCCCTTTGCGCGCCTCGCGGTCGATCTCGGCGGCCGTCGTCGCCACGGCCAACGACTCGGTCACCAGCACCAGGTCGATGCGCATTCCGTGGCCGCGGTGGAACGAACCGCCTCGATAGTCCCACCAGCTGTACACGCCAGGCTCCACGTGGAGTCGGCGGAAGACGTCCACGAGGCCCCAGCCGCACAGCGACTCGAGAGCCTCGCGCTCGGGGGTGCTCACGTGGGTCATGCCCTCGAACGCCGCGGGGTCCCAGACGTCGCGGTCGTCCGGGGCGACGTTGAAGTCGCCGCAGACGACCACTGGCTGTGACGGGTCGCAGGTGGCAGCGAGGAGGTCGCGCAGCCCGCCCAGCCATGCCAACTTGACGGCGTAGTGCTCGCTGTCGAGGCTCCGTCCGTTCGGCACGTAGACCGAGTGGACGCGAACCCCGCCGCAGTCGGCGGCCACCAACCGGGCCCCTGCGTCGTCATGCCCGTCCCCGAACCCACGCGTCACCCGTTCGAGGCCCACCCGGCTGACGACGGCCACGCCGTTCCACCGGCCTTCGCCGTGGTGGGCCGACTCGTAGCCCATCGCAGCGAAGGCTTCGTGGGGGAAGGCGGCGTCCGCCTGCTTGGTCTCCTGCAGGCAGAGGACGTCCGGCTGGACCTCCTCGAGCCACGCCTCGACACGCGGGAGGCGCGCCGTCAGCGAGTTGACGTTCCAGGTGGCGAACCTCACCGCCCCGTCAGCCCCGGTCGGCCAGCACGAAGAGCAGCTCGGCCTCGCAGGCGAGCGTCCCACCGACGGTCGCCCGACCGCTCCCCTTGCCAGCGCGCGCCGAGAGCCGTCCGAGGGTCACCTCGAGCTCGAGGGTGTCCCCGGGGACGACTTGATGACGGAAGCGAGCCCGCTCGATGCCCCCGAAGAGCGGGAGGCGTCCAGCGAAGCGCTCGTCGGCCAGCACGGCGACGGCGCCCAGCTGCGCCAGCGCCTCCACCATCAGGACGCCTGGCAGCGTCGGTCGTCCGGGGAAGTGGCCGGCGAAGAACGGCTCGTCGCCGGTGAGGTGCCACCGACCGGTCGCCGACTGTCCCGGCACCACCTCTCCAAGCTCGCTCACGAAGAGGAAGGGCGGCCGGTGCGGGAGCAAGTCTTCGGGCTGCACGACGGCGAGGTTATCGGGTGGCCCGGTCGGCAGCCGTGCCGCGTCGCGGCGTCGGCGTCAGTGGCCAGTCGCGATCTCGGGGAGGGCTAGCTCGGCCCGACGGTGCCCGGCGTCGAAGCCCACGACGACGAAGGGACGAGTCTCGCCCTTGGTGACGATGCCCCGGGCCCGCGTCGGCGGGGGGACGGCGAGGCCGCGCAAAGGCACATGACAGTGCATGCCGCCGACGTCGATGCGGGCTCCGTGGGAGGTGTAGGCGGCCACCGTGCCCTCGACGGTGCTGCCGACCGGGTGGTCGGCGACGAAGGTGAGGAACGTCAGGGCGTCGTTGGCAACCGGGCCCGCCGCGGACGCCGCCCCCTCGGCGGCTTCCGTCGCCGTCAGCGCTTCCCTCCTGGACGCCGGCACGGGACCGGCCTTGGCCGCCTTGGCCGCCTTGGTGGCCGTCGTGGCCTTGGTGGCCTTGGTGGCCTTGGTGGCCTTGGCCGACTTGGCCGACTTGGTGGCCGCCTCGGTGGCAGTCGTGGCCTTGGTGGCCTTGGTGGCCTTGGTGGCCTTGGCCGCCATCGTCGTGCCGGCCGCCTTGGTGGCCGTCGTCGTGCCGGCCGCCTCGGTGGTCGTCGTGGCCTTGGCTGCCTTGGCCGACTTCGTGGGCTTGGTCGCCTTGGCTCGAGACGAACCTTCGGCTGCTTCGGCTGCTTCGGTGGGCACGTGCTCGGCCGTAGCCGCCTTCGTCGTGCCGCCTGCCTTCGTGGCCTTGGCGACCCTCGCCGTCCTCGCCGCCGTCGTGGCCGTCGTGGCCACTTCGGCGTCGGCTCCCTCGGGCCCTGATCCGGCATCGGCCTTGCCCTTGCGCTTCGACCGGCTCACGACAGCCCGGCTGGTCGGCCCGCGCACGGGCGTCCTCGGGGTGAAGATCCATCCCACGCCCGGAACGGGCTTCCCGCCGATCAGCCGCCCCGGGTCGAAGAGCCAGGGGCGCTCGGCGTGGAACTCCTGGAACGAATCGTTCGACAGCACCAGCGCGCCCGACTTCTCGGCGATGCGCAGGATGAACCCGTCACCCCTGCCGACGGCACCGGCCGGCGGTGTGACCATCTCACCGTGGGCCACGGCGTCGTCGAAGCGCGTCCGCTCGCTCGGGTCGATCCGATGCCCGAACGTGGCGTCGACGACCACGATGACGTCCTCGGTCGCGAACCCCCGGAACTCCTCCAAGAAGGCAGCGATCGCCTCCTCGAGCTGGACGAGGCTCGGCATGGCCCGCCCCTCGGTGGCGATGTTCGATCCGTCGATGACCACGCGACGGCGTGGAGTCTGCTCAGCTGCCATGATCCTGCACAGTCAACCACCTCGGAAGCCCGAGGCTGGTGACCCGAGGCTCAGCCGACCGCCCGGACCAGTAGGTCCTCCTGCTCGAGGCGGTGCAGGGCAGCGCTTCCCGTCGCCGGGCTGGCCGACTCGGCCCGGCTGACATGGCGCAGGGCGTGGGTGTCACGGAGCTGGCGGTGGAGCAGCCCGTGCACGAAGCTCCAAGCCCCCATGTTCTCGGGCTCCTCCTGCAACCACACCACCTCGGTGGCGTTCGGATAACCGGCCACGGCCTCGGTGACGGCCTGCTCCGGCCACGGGTAGAGCTGCTCCACCCGCACGATGGCGACCGACGGGGCCGTCACGCCGAGCTCGGCGCGGCGCGCCAGGGCGTCGTGACCGATCTTGCCGGAGCAGAGCACCACTCGGGACACGGCGTCGGGCTCGAACCCCTCGTGGCCCCGCGCCGGGTCGTCGAGCACCTCGGCGAAGCTCCCCGACGTGAACGCGGCGAGCGGCGAGCGGGCGGCGCGAGCCCGAAGGAGCGACTTGGGCGTGAACACCACCAACGGGCGGCGGACCGCGCCGCGGACTTGGGCCCGCAGGAGGTGGAAGTACTGCGCGGCGGTCGTGGGCTGGGCCAACCGGAGGTTGCCACGGGCGCACAGCGACAAGAAGCGCTCGATGCGGGCGGAGGAGTGCTCGGGACCCTGGCCCTCGTAGCCGTGGGGAAGGAGCAGCACGAGCCCGGAGCGCTGCCCCCACTTGTCCTCGGCGGCCGCGAGGAAGTTGTCGACGATGATCTCGGCACCGTTCCAGAAGTCGCCGAACTGGGCCTCCCAAGCGACGAGGTCGTCTGTAGCCACCACCGAGTACCCGTACTCGAAGCCCAGGCAGGCGTACTCCGACAGGAGCGAGTCGCGCACGGTGAAGCGCCCGCCCTCGAGATGGGCAAGAGGCACGTGCTCAGCCCCGGTCGCGTAGTCGACGAGGACGGCGTGGCGGTGGGAGAACGTGCCTCGCCGAGTGTCCTGCCCGGTCAGGCGGACGTTCGTCCCCTCGAGCAGCAGCGACCCGATGGCGAACGCCTCGCCCAGGGCCCAGTCGACCTCGCCGTCGGCGACGACCTTGTCGCGCTGGTCGAACTGGCGGGCCAGCTTGGGATGGAGCTCGAACCCGTCGGGCACCGAGCGGACCGTGATCGCCAACCGGGCCAGCACGTCGGGGTCGACCCCGGTCTCGACCGCCGGGATGACGCTCGGCGGCGCCACGTACGGCGGCAGGGTGGGCGTCGTGGCCGCCGACTCCTCGAGGGCCGCTCTCGTCTCGTCGAGAGCGGCCTGCAGACGGGCCGAGAAGTCGTCGAGCGCCTGCTCGGCCTCCTCGAGGGTGATGTCGCCCCGGCGGACGAGCGCCTCCGTGTAGAGCTTGCGCACCGAGCGCTTGGCGTCGATGAGCTGGTACATGAGGGGTTGCGTGTAGCTCGGGTCGTCGCCCTCGTTGTGACCGTGGCGCCGGTAGCAGACCATGTCGATGACGACGTCCTTGTGGAACGCCTGGCGGAACCCGAACGCCAGACGGGCGGCGCGCACGCACGCCTCGGGGTCGTCGCCGTTGACGTGGAAGATCGGCGCCTGCACCATCTTCGCCACGTCCGTCGGGTACACGGACGTCCGTGCCGCCTGGGGTGCCGTCGTGAACCCGAGCTGGTTGTTGATGACCAGGTGGACGGTCCCGCCCGTCCGGTAGCCGGCGAGCCCGGACAGGTTCAGCGTCTCAGCGACCACGCCCTGTCCGGCGAACGCGGCGTCGCCGTGCACGAGGATGGGCAGCACGGGGAACGGCGCGGCGCTCCCCTCCTCGAGAGTGGGCCCGCTCCCCTGCTCGCCGCCGAGGGCGTCCTGGGTCGCCCGGGCCATGCCGACCACCACCGGGTCGACGGCTTCGAGGTGGGAGGGGTTCGAGGCCATCGTCACCGGGATGGACCCGCCCGACCGCGTCCGGAAGACGCCCGACGCGCCCTTGTGGTACTTGACGTCACCGGACCCCTGCACCGACTCGGGGTCGAGGTTCCCCTCGAACTCGGCGAAGATCTCTCGGTACGACTTGCCCACGATGTTGGCGAGCACGTTGAGGCGACCGCGGTGGGCCATCCCCATGACGGCGTCCTTCAGCCCCTCGGCGACACCGGACTCGAGCAGGGTGTCGAGGACGACGATGGCCGACTCGGCGCCCTCGAGGCCGAAGCGCTTCTGGCCCACGTAGCGCGTGTGCAGGAATCGCTCGAACACCTCGGCAGCGTTGAGCCGGTCGAGGACGTGCCGCTGTTCGTCGCCGGTGAGCTGGGCAGGGACCCCTTCGACGTGCTGCTGGATCCAGCGCTTCTCCTCGGGGCTCTGGATGTGCATGTACTCGATGCCGAGCGTGCGGCAGTAGGCGTCCCGAAGCGTGTGGAGGACCTCGTCCAGCGTGGCGCGGTCTCGACCGGCCAGCCCGTCGACGACGAAGTGTCGCTGGAGGTCCCAGATGGTCAGCCCGTAGTGGAGCGGGTCGAGCTCGGGGTGGAGCGCCGGCGGCTCGGCATCCAGCGGGTCGAGATGTGCGATGAGGTGCCCGCGCACCCGGTACATGTTGACGAGGGCCTGCACCCGCACCTGCTTGAGGGCGCGGTCGTAGGCCCCCTCTGTCCCGTCCTCGGGAGCATGGGAGTCCCGCTCCCAGGTCACCGGCTGGGACGGGACCTCCATGGCGGCGAACACGTCCTCGTAGAAGTGGTGCTTACCGAGGAGGCACTCGGCCACATGGGCGAGGAAGAGCCCAGACTCGGCACCCTGGATGATGCGGTGGTCGTAGGTCGACGTGAGCGTGACCGTGCGGCCGACGCCGAGCTCGGCGAGCGTACGGGGGTCGGCGGCCTCGAACCCAGGCGGGACCCCGAGGGCACCCACCCCGACGATGACTCCCTGACCAGGCATGAGCCGCGGCACGGACTGGACCGTCCCGAGCGTCCCGGGGTTGGTCAGGCTCACGGTCGTGCCAGCGAAGTCGTCCGGGGCGATCTTGCCCGAGTGGACCTTGCGGACCAGGTCCTCGTAGGCCGCGACGAACTGGCGGAAGTCGAGCGTGTCGGCGTCGCGGATGCACGGGACGAGGAGGGTCCGGCCCCCGCTCGCCTTCTCCACGTCGACGGCCAGGCCGAGCCCCACGTGCTCGTGGCGGACCACGCCGGGCGTGCCCTTGCCGTCGGCATCAGCGACGAAGGCGGCGTTCATGGCACGCACGGCGCGCATGCCGTGCACGACTGCGTAGCCGATGAGGTGGGTGAAGCTGACCTTGCCGCCGGTCGTGCGGGACAGCTGGTCGTTGATGATCGTCCGGTTGACCTCGAGCAGCTTGGCCGGCACGACTCGGACGCTGGTCGCGGTCGGGACGCCGAGCGACGCCTCCATGTTGGCCACGATCCGACCCGCAGCGCCGCGGAGGACCTCGGCGCTGGGCACGCTCGAGGCGGCGCTCTTGGCGGCAGCCGGGGCGGAGGTCGGCGCCGGTGCGGTGCCGTTGGCGGCAGCCGGGGCGGCGGTCGGCGCCGGTGCCGCGGACGCCGTCGTCGCCACGGGACCCCCAGGTGCGCGTTCGCCGTCGGCGGCCGGGGCACGGTAGTCGGCGAAGAACTCGCGCCACGACTCCGACACCGAGGTGGGGTCCTCGCGGTAGCGCTCGTACATGTCGTCGACGAGCCACGCGTTCGGCCCGAAGGCCCCGGTCCCCGCCGGTCGGTCCGGCCCCCTTGCGCTGTGGTCGTAGGAGCCGGTCGCGGTGGGGTCGGGAGCGCTCGTCATCGGACCCGAGCCTACCGGCCCCATTCCGGGGCTCCCGCGCCGCGCCCGCCGGGGCCTCGGACGCACCGCCGGGACCTGTCGCAGCGTCGAGTAGCGTCGCCCACGTGGCGTCCCTGCGTACCACCGTCACGTGCACGTTCACCTTCGAGGCGGCTCACCACCTGCCCTGGCACCCGGGCCGCTGCCGTGCCGTCCACGGCCACTCCTACCGCCTCGACGTCACCGTCGGTGGCCCACTCGACGAACGCGGCGTGGTCCTCGACTTCGACGAGGTCCGCGACGTCGTCGCGCGCGAGGTGGTCGGTCCGTGGGACCACACCGACCTGAACGAGGTCCTCGACAACCCCACGGCCGAGCTCGTGGCGGTCCGGGCGTGGGAGCTGCTGGAGTCCGCCGGGCTGCCCCTCGAACGGCTGCGCCTGTGGGAGACCTCGCGTGCCTGGGTCGAGCTGGTGGCCGGCGCCTGAGATGGCCGGCGACCTCGTCGTCCTGTCGGGTGGCCTCGACTCGACGGTGTGCCTCGCGATGGCGGCGGCCGAGGGCGGCCGACCGCCGCTGGCCGTGACGTTCGACTACGGACAACGGCACCGCACCGAGGTGGACCGTGCCGCGGGGATCGCCGGTTTCTACCGGGCCGAGCACCTCGTGGTCGCCCTCGATGCTCGTCCGTGGGGCGGCTCGGCACTGACCGACCCGTCGATCGACGTGCCCACCGGGAGCACGGGCGACGCCGCCGGGATCCCCGTGACCTACGTGCCCGCCCGCAACCTCGTCTTCCTGTCGGTGGCCCTGGCCGTCGCCGAGGCACGCGACCTCGACGCGGTGTGGACCGGGGTGAACGCCGTCGACTACTCGGGGTACCCCGACTGCCGGCCCGAGTTCGTCGACGCGTTCCGCCGGGTCGGCGAGCTCGCCCTCAAGCGAGGGGTGGAGGGACGCCCGGTCGAGGTCCGTACGCCGCTCATCGACCGGACCAAGGCGGACATCGTGCGGGCCGGCATCACCCTCGGCGCGCCCCTCGCCCTCACCTGGTCGTGCTACGAGGGCGGCACCACCCCGTGCGGGTCCTGCGACGCCTGCCGGCTCCGAGCCCGCGGCTTCGCCGAGGCCGGCGTCGCCGACCCGGCGCTCGTGTGAGCGGGGTGCCGAGTCCCGCCGCAGACGGCCTGCTCGTCTCCGAGGTCTTCTCGGCCATCCAGGGGGAGGCCGCCCTGGTCGGCCACCGACAGGTCTTCCTCCGCCTCGCCGGGTGCAACCTGCGCTGCGCCTACTGCGACCAGCCCGAAGCGCTCGAGCCCCGACCTGGGCCGTGCCGGCTCGAGCGGCGGGCGGGGAGCCGGACGTGGGAGCAGCGCGACAGCCCGCTCGGCGGCGACGACGTCGTCGCCGCCGTGGCGCGCCTGTGGGAGCAGGTGCCCCACCACTCCGTGTCCGTCACGGGCGGTGAGCCGCTCGTCCAGGCTCGCCGGCTCGCCCCGGTGGTGGCAGCGCTCGCCGACGCCGGGATGCCCGTGATGCTCGAGACGAACGGGACCTTCGTCAGCGGTCTCACCACCGTGGCGCCGTGGCTGGCCTGGGTGAGCCTCGACCTCAAGCTGCCGAGCGTCGACGGAGAGGACGTCGAGCCCGCCACCCAGGAGCGGTTCCTCGCCACCGCCCTCGACGCAGGGCTCACCACCTGGGTCAAGGTCGTCCTCGGGCCAGCGACCGACTCCGGCGAGCTGGAGCGCGCCATCGACACCGTCGCCCGATGCGCCCGCGATCGGCGCGACGTCGAGGTGTTCCTCCAGCCCGTGACGCCCTTCGGCACCGTGTGCGAGGCGCCCTCCGCTGCCCGGGTCCTCGAGCTGCAGGAGCGCGCCCTCCGGCGCTACCCGCTCGTGCGGGTCGTCCCCCAGACCCACAAGGCGATCGGCCAACTGTGACCCCACCCGGCCGGGCCCGGGCGCGACCGACGCCGGCCCGCAGCCGGCGTCGGTCGTCGCTCCGGTGCGCCCACCGGGGCGCCCGTCACCGGGGTGTCACTTGGCTCGGTTCAGCTTCGGCGCCGGAGCCTGGCCGTTCACGACCTTCTTGAAGGACGCGCCGGCCGACACCTTCGGGCTCTTCGACGCCTTGATCTTGATCGCCTCTCCGGTCTGCGGGTTCCGGCCGGTGCGCGCCGCCCGCTGGGTGCGCTCGAAGGTCACGAACCCGGTCAGGACCACCTTCTCGCCCTTAGCGACGTTGGCGACCACCACGTCCTCCAGACCTGCCAGAACGGTGGCAACGTCCTTCGCCGTCGAGCCGGTGTGTGCGGCGACCGCAGCGATCAGATCGGATTTGGTAACAGGCACGCTGTCTCCTTGGTCAGTGGGAGCCTCCACAATGCCTGATCCCGAGCGCCGAGGCGCGGATCTCCAGCGCCGGCGGGCGCGGGTGCCACAGCGCCGGCGGGCGCGGGTGCCACAGCGCCGGCGGGCGCGGGTGCCACAGCGCCGGCGGCGACCTGGCAGGCTGTCAGGCATGGGCCTCCGCCTCGCACTGGCCGTCGACGAGCACCTCCCGCCCTCGGGCGCGTCCGGAGCGCCACTTGTCGTGCTCGTGCACGGGTCGCTCGACCGGGCCGCCAGCTTCGCCCGCGTCGTGCGTCGCCTCGGCGACCTCCACGTCCTCGCCTACGACCGACGCGGCTACCAGCGCTCCCGCAACGCCGGTCCCGTTGCCACGACCCTCGACGACCACGTCGACGACCTGCTCGACGTGGTCGGCGGCCGGGACGCCGTGGTGGTCGGCCACAGCTACGGAGGCGTCGTCGCGCTGGCCGCTGCCGCCCGAGGGGCCTCCGAAGTGGTGGGTGTCGCCGCCTACGAGCCACCGCTGCCGTGGCTCGACCGGATGTTCGCCCCGGGGTCCCCGCCCCGCACGCCGCTCGTCGGCGACCCGGCGCTCGTGGCCGAGTCCTTCTTCCGCCGCATGGTGGGCGACAGTGCCTGGGACCGGCTTCCGCCGGCGACCCGCGCCGCCCGCCGTGCGGAGGGCCCCGCACTGGTCGGCGAGCTCGCCGCGATCCGCGGCGAGGAGCCGGCCTTCGACGCCGCTTCCGTCGACGTGCCCGCGCTCGTAGGTCGCGGCGAGCGCTCGCTCGAGCGCCATCGGCGGGGGACGGCATGGCTCGTCGACCACCTCCCCGACGCGGAGCTCGTCGACGTCGAGGGTGCGGCGCACGGTGCCCACCTCAGCCATCCCGACGCCTTCGCTGCCTTCGTGCGCCGGGCGGTGGCCCGGTCCGTCGCTCCCGGCGGACGGACCGGGCAGCTGGCCGGGGCACACGTCGCCGGAAGCGGGGCGGGCCCGCTCGAGGGCGCGGCTTCGTCGGCCCAGCGGACCGAGGAGGCCTGACGTGCGTGTCCTCGTGACCGGCGGCTCGGGGCTGATCGGCAGCGCGCTCCTCGCCCGCCTCGCCGCCGAGGGCCACGACGCGCTGGTGCTCGCCCGACCAGGGAGCCGCCCCGCTCCCGTAGGCGCGCCGGCACGGGTGCCGTGGGACCCCGACGCGGGCTCGCTCGACCCCGAGGCGCTGGAGCGCGCCGGCCCCTTCGACGGCGTCGTCCACCTGGCGGGCGCGGGCGTCGGCGACCGGCGCTGGTCCCCGGCCGTCAAGGAGGCGATCCGCACGAGTCGCACCCGGTCGACCGTTCTGCTCGCCGAGGCCCTCGCTGCCCAGGACGCCCCGCCGGCCGTCCTGGTGTCCGCATCGGCAGTCGGCGTCTACGGGGATCGCGGTGACGAGGAGCTCACCGAGGCGTCGTTCCCCGGGCGCGGCTTTCTCGCCGACGTGTGCCGGGCCTGGGAGGCGTCGACGTCGGCAGCGCAGCAGGCCGGTATCCGCGTCGTCCTGCTCCGCACCGGGTTCGTCCTCAGCCGGCGTGGTGGCTCGCTCGGTCGCCAGCTCCCCCTGTTCCGGCTCGGCCTCGGTGGCCCGCTCGGCTCGGGCCGGCAGTTCCGCAGCTGGATCACCCTCGAGGACGAAGTCCGGGCCATCCTCCACTGCCTCGCCGCACCGGGCCTCGCCGGCGCCGTCAACGCCACCGCGCCCGAACCGGTGACCGACGCCGCACTGGCTCGTGCGCTCGGCAGGGCGCTGCACCGCCCTGCGCTCCTCCCTGCCCCGGCGATCGCCCTCCGGCTCGCCCTCGGGTCCGAGATGGCCGACGAGCTCGTCCTCGCCAGCCAGCGGGCACTGCCCACCGCCCTGCTGGCGAGTGGGTTCGCCTTCCTCCACCGCGACGTGGGCAGCGGCGTGGCCGCCGTCCTCGGCCGCCGCTGACGACTGGTCGGCGCGACGGCCGAGCTCAGCCGTCGGTGGAGCCGACGCCCCGCCCCACGCCCGTGCCCGCCGGATCGGGGTCCTCGGGTGGCTCCTCCCGCACGGGGGCGTGGCGCCGCGTCGGCTGGCGGACCAGCAGGTCGTGGCCGCCCGACTCGTCCATCGCCCCGGCCACGAGCGGCGAGCGCGACAGCGCCACGACCCCGGCGGAGAGCACGACGAGGGCGACCACCTCGACCGGGGCCCGCCAGCCGAGGGTGGCGAGGTGCTCGCCGAAGAGCCAGACCCCGAGCGCCACGCTGGCCAGCGGGTCGACGATGGTGAGGGTCGACTGCGACGCCGTGATCGGGCCGGCGTGGAAGGCGTTCTGCGCGAGGAACAGGCCGGTGACCCCCGAGACCACCACCCCATAGGGCTCCCAGTGGTCGAAGACGTGGCCCCACCCCGTCGTCACCAGGGTCGCGAACACCTTGGTCAGCGCGGCCGAGACGGCGAAGAGCAGCGCGGCCGCCAGCCCGAACATGCCGGCCCGGAACCATCGCGGCCCGACGAAGGCGAGGAGCACTGCCACCACCACGGTGCCGCCCACGGCGCCGAGGGCCCACGCCCACTCGCCGAAGGCGGGCACTCGGGTGTCTCCGCTCGGGCTGGCGACGGCGAGGAAGGTGGCGAGCCCGCCCGCAGCGGCCAGGGCGCCGACCCATTCACGACGCCCGACCCGGTAGCGGTACCAGGTGCCGAGGACGACCACGACGAAGAGGAGCTCGGTCGTCACGACCGGCTGCACCTCGCTCAGGCGCCCGAAGCGCAGGGCCACGGCCTGGAGCACGAAGCCCAGAGCCAAGAGGGCGAGGCCGACGAGCCAGACCCACCGGCGCAGGGCGAAGGTGACGAGGCTGAGCCGCAGCCGCGCGCGGTCGGGCGCGTGCTGGACGGCCGTGCGCTGCAGGATCGCGCTCAAGGCGTTGGCAAAGGACGCCACGACGGCCAACAGGACGGCCATGGACCAGTTCTACCGGTTCCGGGCAGGCCGGCGAGCCCCGAAACCCGGAGCGCCCGGCGACGCGACGTGGCGCGCCGCGGCGCTCACCCCTCGCGCACGGCGGGCGGCGGCGTCCACGTCCCCGCCGCGACCTCCGGCCGGGGAGCGTAGAGGCGGAGCGTGACCCCGAGGAGCCCGGACGCAGGCGACGGGAGCCAGTTGGCGTCGAGGGCGCCTCCGGGCGGCTCGTGGCCGATCACGATGTCGAGGGAGCCGTCGGGACCGAACGCGAGCGGGTCGCGATCGCCCAGGGCGAAGCGGTCCAGCGGGTTGGCGACCTGGAACCCCTCGGCGTCGTACATCGTGATCGACCAGAAGGCGTCGGCCGGGGGCAGCCGGTCGGGGGCGAAGTGCAGCCGGTACCGGCGACCGCCCTCGAGGGGCCGCCCCTCGGCGTCGTGGACCAGCCCGGCGTAGACGGCGTCCTCGGGCGCAAGGGCGCCGAGGCCCACCATGGCGACCTGCGCCCGGCGGGCGTACTCGTTGCCGTAGACGCCCATCGGACCCCGGTTCAGCCGCCACCCGTCGACGACGGCGTCGGGCGCCGCGCCGCGCCTGAGCATGGCGGCCCGGGCGTCCGCCGGCACGGCGGCGAGAGCCTCACGGGCGGCGGGCTCGAGCGCGTCCGCCCGGAACGGCGAGCCCGGCACGATACCCAGACGGGCGATCCGGGCGAGGATCGACCAGTCGGTGGCGTGCGGCGGCTGGCGGGCGAGCAGATCGGCGCCGATGGCGAAGAGCTCCTCGGCCGACAAGCGGTTGACCTGGCGCAGGGGCGGCGTCGCCACGTCGACCGAGGGGTCGACGTGGCCTTCGACCAGCCGCGGCTCGGGCCACTCGGACAGCGGACAGGCCACGAGCTCCCGCTGGACGGCGTGGACAGCCGGGTAGTCATCGGGACCGTTGGTCTGGACGCGCCCGATGACCCAGACCGTCGGCGTGGGCGCCAGCAGCGGCACCGCCCCGTCGGGGAGGTCACCCGCCCATCCGGGGCCGACCACGGCGAAGAGGCCCCCGTCCTCGCCCGTCGACCGGGTACCCGGCGCGGCGAACACGTCGGTCCACATGTCCATGAAGGGGAGGATGACGTAGCGACCGGGCGTCGGCGGCAGGCGCACGAGGACGGGCTCGGCGGCCACGTCGAGCCACGCCACCGAGTAGAGCGTGTCGAAGTTGGGGCGGACGACAGCCCGCGCCCCGGCCAGCGGGTAGGCGCGGGCGTGCCCGAAGGCGCCCATCGGGCTGCGGCCGCTGCGGTCGGCCCGGGCGACGTTCGTCAGCTGGCGGCGGGTGAGCTCCATGAGGACGAGCGGGTAGAGGTAGAGGTAGGCCTCCACCCCGAGCTCGTGGACGGCATCGGGCGAGCGGGCCAACGACGTGCGGGGCATGGCGCCATCGTGTCACATCGACTGTCAGAGCGACCGGCGACCGGCGACCGCGACCGGCGACCGGCGACCTCGCCGCTGGCGTCGGGCAGGACCCGGTCGCGAGCGCGGCGGCCACTGGTCGGCCTCCGGCTGACGCGCTACGCTGCCGGCGAACTTGACCCAACAGTCAAGTTCCGACCGGCACGAGACCGGCCGGCGCGACGTCCCCCAGCGACCGCGAGTCGGCCACGGGGTGCGCGGCACCGGGAGCAGGGAGCACCGAGCGAGGGAGGGACCGGTGACCATTGCGGACGGCAGCCCAGACGGTGGCGCCCAGCCGACCGAGGAGGAGTTCGAGGCCGAGGTGCGCGCCTTCTACGACGCCCATGCACCGCGCCGGCCCGCCGAGGTCTTCACCTGGGGGACGGGCTCGGACAACGTCGGGCTCTTCCCGGAGCGAACGACCGAGGAGGACGCCGCCGAGCTCGCCACGGCCAAGGCGTGGGCGGCCCTGGCCTTCGACGCCGGGCTCGGGTGGATCACCGGCCCGCCGGCGTACGGCGGTCGGGGCCTCCCCCGCTCCTACCAGCGGGTCCACGACCGCGTGGCCGCCGACTACGTCCGCCCTCCGCTCGGCGTCTTCGGCATCGGCCTCGGGATGGTGGCGCCGACGATCCTCGCCCACGCCACCGAGGAGGTCCGCCAGCAGACGTTGCGCCCGCTCCATCGCGGCGACCTCGTCGGGTGCCAGCTCTTCAGCGAGCCGGGCGCCGGCTCCGACCTCGCCTCGGTGCAGACCCGGGCGGTCCGGGACGGCGACGAGTGGGTCGTCGACGGCCAGAAGGTGTGGACATCGGGTGCCCACCTGTCCGACATCGGCGAGCTGCTGTGCCGCACCGACCCCGATGCCCCGAAGCACCGGGGCCTGACCGCCTTCGTCGTCGACATGCACGCGCCGGGCGTCGAGGTCCGCCCGCTCCGGCAGATGACCGGCGGTGCGTCGTTCAACGAGGTCTTCTTCACCGGGGTCCGGATCCCCGACTCCCACCGTCTCGGCGAGGTCAACGGCGGCTGGCGCGTCGCCCTCACTACGTTGATGAACGAACGCGCCGCCATCGGCGGCGGGGGCGCCGGCGCCGGCGGCTCGCTCACGCGCCGCCTCCTCTCGATGGCCAGGGCGCTCGGCCGCTCCGGCGACCCGCTGGTCCGCCAGCAGCTGGCCACCATCGTGGTCAACGAGCGGGTGGCCGCCTACAC
>JAJZJT010000258.1 GCA_021809995.1 Actinomycetes bacterium | reverse complement strand
CCGCCAACCTGCGGCAGCCGGCGCGGAAGGGCGGGGCCGGCCGCCGGTGAAGAAGTCCAGGATGGCAGGTGGGATGATGAAGAGGACCGAGAAGGCGGCCAGGTGCCCGTAGTCGACCGTGCCGTAGCCCCCGAGCACCTGGTACGTGGTCTGGCCGGGCTGGTCGACGGCCTCACGTCGTCGAGTGCGTGGACGCTGATGGTCATGCCCCGCGTAAGGTCGGGGGTCGAGGTGCCGAAATAGGTCCCGTGGACAATGCAGCCTCGAACCGGCGTGCCAGCGGCGCGCTGTTAGCGACAATGGCCATCGTGGCGCTTGGGCTCCTGCCGGCGACAGTGCTGGGGGGAGAAGTGCGCGCTGCCTCTGCGCAGGGGCTGCAGTTCACCCAGGTGTGGTCCCGGATGCTCCCCGACACCGGGCACCCGGTCGGCCTCTCGTCGCCCAACGTGGCCACCCTGGACGGGCGGCCCGCTGTGGTGGTGGGAGACCGTTCGGGCCACGTGTACGCCTTCTTCCTCGACGACGGCTCGGCCGTCCCGGGCTGGCCCTACAGCACGGGAGGCATCCCGGTGGACTCGACGCCGTCGGTCGCCGCCCTCAGCCCGGGGAGCGCAGACGACACCGTGTTCGTCGGCGTGGGCAACGCCGCCACCCCCAAGCAGGGTGGTTATGTGGCCCTCAACCCCGACGGGACCGTGCGCTGGTCGGTGACCGTGAAGAACCCGCCCAGCGACTCGTCGCCCATCTACGCCGTCCCGGCGTCCCTGGCGGTGGGCGACCTGCAAGGCTCGATCGACGTCGTGGCCCCGTCCGCCGGCCAGGAGCTCTACGCCATCGACGCCCGGACGGGCAAGGTGCTGCCGGGTTTCCCGTGGTTCAGCGCCGACAGCGGCTTCGCGACCCCGGCCTTGGCCGACCTGTACGGCGACGGCCGCACCGACATCGTCGCCGGGGGGGACCAGACGGCGGGTATGAGCTACGGCGTCCTGTACACGGGCGGGGGCCACCTGCGGGTCTTGGCGCCGACGGGTAACTCGGGCACCGCAAGTCCCACCGGAGGCCTGCGCTGCGAAGCCAACCCGGACTCGGGCGTGGAGTCCTCGCCGGCGGTGGGGCGCTTCCTGGCCGGAGGGGCCCCGGGCATCGTGGTCGGGACGGCCAGCGTGAGCTCCTGGCGCGGCGCGGTCACCTCGGGCGAGCTCCTCGCTTACGACGTCCACTGCAGGCCGGCCTGGGCGGCTCGTCTGGGCGGGCTCACCGGGTCCAGCCCGGCGCTTGCCGACATCACCGGCGGCGGAGGCCTCGAGGTGGTGGAGGGCACCAACGCCGGGGGCGGGGCGGGCGCTGTCTACGCCCTCGACGGAGCGACGGGGGCCGTGCTCTGGCACCAGCCCACGGGCGAGGTCATCGGCTCGGTCACGACAGCGGACTTCGGGCAGGGTTACCAGGACGTCATCGTGCCGAGCACCCAGGGCGCCGAGGTGCTCGACGGGCGCACCGGCGAGGTCGTTGCCACCATCGAGCACGGCATCGGCCTGCAGAGCTCCGTACTCGTCACCGACGACCCCGACGGCACGATCGGAGTGACCCTCGCCGGCTACAACGGCCACAACGAGGGCGAGGTCGTCCACTACGAGGTGACGGGCTCGAGCGGCGCCGCCGTCGACCGGCCCGGTGCGTGGCCGCAGTTCCACCACGACCCTCAGCTGACGGGCAATGCAGACCTCGCAACGGGCGCAGGTGCCGCCCCGCTCAGGGCGCCGGCCAAACCCTGTCGCCCGCCCGCCGGGGGCCCTTACGGCTACTACGAAGCCACCGCTTCGGGGGCGGTCTACGTGTACGGCAACCTGGCCCGGTGCGGGAGCCTGGCAGGTCACGAGCTCACCTCGCCCGTCGTGGCAATGGCGGCCACGGCCGACGGGGCGGGCTACTGGCTTGCCACCGCCACCTCCGTGCACGCCTTCGGTGACGCCGGCAGGTTCGCAGCCAAGGGCGCCGACGGCGTCGTGGCAATGGCGGCCACGGCCGACGGGGCGGGCTACTGGCTGGTCTCGCGTTCCGGCCAGGTATGGGCCTACGGTGACGCCCGCAGCTATGGCGGCGGCAAGCCGGCCACCCCCGTCGTCGGCATCGCCCCAAGTGCCGACGGCAAGGGCTACTGGACGGTCTCGTCTGCAGGGGTGGTCAGCGGGTTCGGCGATGCCCGGGTGAGCCGTGCCGCCTCCGGGCTGGCCGGCACCGTGGGTATCGCAACCGACCGGGCGACGGGCGGGTACTGGCTCACCAGCGCCACCGGGAGCGTCTACAACGGGGGCTCGTCCGCTTACGGCTCGGTCCCAGGGCGCGCTGCCGAGCACCCGGTGGCGGGGATCGCCCCGGCTCCCTTCGGCACGGGCTACCGGTTGGTCGACCAGGGTGGTGAGCTGTTTTGCTTCGGCACGGCCACCTGCGTCGGTTCGGCGCTCACGGCCCACCTGCACAGCCCTGTGGTGGCGATAGCGGCGCCGGCCGGGAGCTGAGCACCCCGGGGCGCAACCGCTGGAGCCGGGCTCGCGCCCACCGGTCTGGACTCCACCACCGGCGTCGTGGCGACATGCCCGCGCCGACCCGCTCCCGGCGCTGCTGCGCCCAGGTTGGCGGCGGCCGGTGGGGCCTCAGCCTTGTTCGATCCTGTCGAGCATGCCTAGGAGCCTCGGGCCCATGAGGCCGCGGGCCTTGTCGTACGCCTCGTCCTCCTGTTCGAGGTTTTCCAGGAACGACGCCGACACCACCTCCTCGGCACTTGCACTGTCGGCGGCGAGCGACGCCTCGAGGGAGGCGAGGACCGCAGTGACGAAGGCAGTGGCATCGCCGGCCTCGGGACCTGTCCCCGTCGACGCCACGAGACGGTCGTTGAAGAGCCGGGCCACGTCCGCCATGAGCACGTGGGGTATGACCTCGCCGTAGTCGTCGACGTGCTCGTCGTACACCGCCGCCACATCGGGGACGTCGGCGAGGAGCCGGTCGAACGGCGCCGGCAACCGGACCGGTGTGGCATCGCTCATGACGCCAGGGCTTCCTCGAGGTCGTCGATGAGCGCCTGCGCCGCCAACCTGTCCTCAGCGGAGGCATCCTTGCCTCCGTTTGGCCCGGCCTTTTCGAGCCAGTTCGTCAAGGCTTGGACGTATTGGCGGCCCTTCTCGTCATGGCTGACCCCCTTGGTGGCCTGGCCGGTCGCGTGCTCCTCCCTGATGGCGTCCGCCGTGCTGCCGTCACCGATGACGCGGCCCCGCTTCATGTGCGCGCCCTTGTACAGGTCCCTGACGAGGTTGGCGAGCTTTGGATGGGTGACAACGGGCTCGGGAAGTCGTTGCAATGTCGTGGCCGGCTGGTACTTCATCCGACGTAGCAGCTGGACGACAGCCGAGTTGCCGGCGGAGCGCTGCATGACGCTCAGTGCCGTCAACGGCCTGCTCCCCGAGCCTTCCCGCCCGACGAGCGCTGACGCAGCGCCAAGCGACTTCGGGGCTGGCTCCCTCGTGGCCGTCTCCGGTCCCGGCGGCGCCGCGCCTTGTTGCCGGTCGGCGGTCCGGGCCCGCACCGGACGCTCTCTCCCCTCCGAAGCAAGCGTTCGGTGCCCAGCCATCGCCAGAGCATAACCGGGCTGAAAGGGCCGCGCTCGCATGCGCGCGGGCGTCACGTACGCGGCCGGCCTGCGGACAGCGAGCGCCCCCCGGCCGGGGCTTCCACGCGTCCCCGGGGTAACTGACGCTAGCCTTCGTTGCCTATGGCGAACACCCCCGGCGCCCACAGCGCGCCCGAGCCCGACTACAGCTCCGAGGCGCTCGTCTACGTGTCCCGGGTGCGCAATGCCACACGGCAGGTGACCGAGCCGGGCCCCGAGCACGACATGGAGGCAACGCTGCGCAACGTGCGCGAGGCGGCCATCTTCGACGCAGATGTGCCGGTCCACAGCTCCCGGCCCGAGCTGCAGGCGGTCAAGTCCGGGGTCAAGAAGCTGTCGAGCTGGTACATGCGTTACCTCGCCACCCAGCTCAACTCCTTCGCCGCCGCCCTTCTCGACTGGGCCGACCTCATGGCCCGCCGGGCCCAGGACGTCGAGGCCGACGTGGACGGGTTGTCAGCCCGTGTCGAAGCGCTGGAGGAGCGCCTCGACCACCTGGAGGGCCGGCACCTGCCCGCTCCAGCCCCTGGGCCCGACCAGGCCGCCGGCGGGGCCCCTGCGGGCAACGACCGGCCGCCTGGTGGCGCCCCGGCGGGTGCCGACCGGCCGCC
>JAJZJT010000257.1 GCA_021809995.1 Actinomycetes bacterium | reverse complement strand
TGGAGCAGCCGGGTCCGGCCGGGGCGGTCTGCTCGCCGGCGGTGGCGGCTTCGGCGGTGGAGGAGGCCGCCTGGGCGGTGGCGGCCGCTTCGTCGGTGCAGGCGGCTTCGGCGGTGGCGGTGGCGGCGGATGAGCGGCGCCTCCGGCTTCGTCGACGCCGGCGAGCCGACGGCCCCCGTCGCCCGTGCCGTGCCAGCTCCGGTCGCGCCCGTCATCGAGCTCGACGACGTCTGGAAGACCTACCGCAGCGGCGAGCTCGCCGTCGACGCGCTCCGCGGCATCTCCCTCGTCGTCGGCGGCGGCGAGTACGTCGCCGTCATGGGCCCCTCGGGCTCGGGAAAGTCGACGCTCATGCACATCCTCGGGTGCCTCGACGTGCCGACGTCGGGGTCCTACCGCCTCGCCGGCGAGGCCGTCGACCGCATGGACGAGCAGGAGCTCGCCCACGTCCGCAACCGCCGGATCGGCTTCGTCTTCCAGCAGTTCAACCTCCTCCCGTCGCTCTCGGCCCTCGACAACGTCGCGCTCCCCCTGGCCTATGCCGGCGTCGAGCGGTCGCAGCGAACCGGGCGGGCCCGCGCATCGCTCGAGCGGGTCGGGCTGGGTGACCGGCTCGTCCACCGTCCCGGCGAGCTGTCCGGCGGTCAGCAGCAGCGGGTCGCCGTGGCCCGGGCGCTCGTCACCGAGCCCGATCTCATCCTGGCCGACGAGCCGACGGGCAACCTCGACTCGACGTCCGCCGAGGACGTCATGGACCTGCTCGGCGAGGTCCATGAAAGCGGACGCACCGTGGTGCTCATCACCCACGACCACGGCGTCGGCGCTGCCGCCGAGCGGACGGTGCACCTCCTCGACGGCCAGCTCAGCGTGGCAGGCGCCGGGGCCAACGAGCCGTCGTCGGAGGGACCGCTCCGGTGAGCTGGCTCGAGACGCTGCGGACCGGTGGGCGTGCCATCCTCACCCACCGACTGCGCTCGTCGCTGACCGTCCTCGGCATCCTGATCGGCATCGCCGCCGTCATGCTCACCGTCGGCCTGGGTGAAGGAGCCCAGCAACAGGTCAACGCCGAGGTCTCGTCGCTCGGGTCGAACCTCCTCGTCGTCTCGCCGGGCAGCGCCACGTCGACGACCGGCGTCCGGGGCGGCCTGGGCTCGGCCTCGACGCTGACGGTGCAGGACGCGGACGCACTGGCGTCGCACGTGGTCGCCCCCGACATCGCTGCCGTGGCTCCGACCGTCTCGCGCAGCGAGCCGCTCGTCGCCGGCACGTCCACCTGGACGACGACGGTGGTGGGGACCACACCGGCGTGGCTGGGGGTCCGGGCGCGCACGGTCGCCGAGGGCCGCTTCCTCTCCGCCCAGGACGTCCGCTCGGGTGCCGCGGTCACGGTGCTCGCCCCGACGACGGCCCAGGAGCTCTTCGGCCCTCGCGATCCGGTCGGCCGGACCGTCGACGTCAACGGCATGCCACTGACCGTCGTCGGCGTCCTGACCTCGGCGGGGTCGAGCGCGACCTCGAACCTCGACGACCAGGCGATCGTCCCCATCACGACCGCCGCCACGTCGATCTTCGGGGGCGTCAACCGCGACCAGGTCCAGCAGATCCTCCTCGAGGCGACCTCGCCCTCGACCCTCTCCGCCGCCTACCAGGAGGCCGACGCCGAGCTGCTCGCCCTCCACGGGATCACCACGCCGGCGGCCGCCGACTTCACCATCTCCTCGCAGCAGCAGCTGCTCTCGACTGCCTCCTCGGTCGACCGGACCCTCACCGTCCTGCTCGGTGGGATCGCGGCGATCTCCCTGCTGGTCGGGGGCATCGGCGTGATGAACATCATGCTGGTGTCGGTCGCCGAGCGCGTGCGCGAGATCGGGCTGCGCAAGGCCTTGGGGGCGACGCCCGCGCTCATCCGCAAGCAGTTCCTCGTCGAGGCTTCTCTGCTGGGGCTCGTGGGCGGGGTCCTCGGCGTGGCGCTCGGCGTCGTGGGGTCTGTCGCCCTGCCACCGCTCGTCCACGACCCCATCGCCCTGTCGGCGACGGCGACAGCCGCGTCGATCGGCGTTGCCGTGGTCCTCGGCGTCGCGTTCGGCGTCTACCCGGCCTCCCGCGCCGCCCGGCTGGCGCCCATCGACGCGCTCCGGAGCGAGTGAGGAGCTCGTGACCGACACCGCTGTTCCCCTTCCCCCGCGAGCCGGGCAAACCCACCGGCACTGCCCGTCAGCCCAAGGAGCACCGATGCACCTGTCCCACCGTCGTGCCAGCCGCAACCGTCGCCGACCCGCGGTCGTCCTCGGGTTCTTCGGAGCCGCGGCACTGGCCCTGGCTGCCTGCGGCTCGTCGACCGCCGCCACGGCGTCTGCGTCACACGCGACGACACCGACCACGGCGCCGGCGACGCCGCCCGGGGCGTCGGGGACGATCGCCGCGCTCACCGGGCAGTCCATGGAGGTCCAGAACCCGAGGACCGGCCAGACGACCGTCACCTTCACGACCGCCACGACCTTCACGCAGACCGTCGCCGCCGCGATGTCCGCCGTGGCGGTGGGCACATGCGTGACGGTCCTGTCCGCACCTCCGGGCGGGCGGACGGCGTCTCCGTCCACCACCGCGCCGGCCTCGACGCCGGCAGCCGTCACGGCGACCACCGTGGTCCTCCGTCCGGCCGTCGCAGGCTCGTGCGCCCACAGCGGCCCCGGGGGGCTCGGCGCCCGGTCCGGCAAGCCCCGGTCCACAGGGCCGAGGAGCTCGGTGCCGGCCAGCCCCCGGCGGCGGGCTGTGGCCGCCGGCCGGTTCGCCTCCGGACAGGTGGCGTCGGTGGCGGGAACGTCGTTCACCGTCACCGAGACAAACCCGAGGACCGGCGCCCGTTCCACGGTCGCCGTCGACACCACCTCGTCCACCGCGTTCTCGCAGACCGAGCCGGCGACGGCCACCGACCTCGCCGTCGGCAAGTGCGTCCGCGCACGCGGTCCGGCCAGTTCGACCGGAGCGGTGGCCGCCCGGTCCGTCGATATCTCGTCGCCGGGCCCGCGGGGCTGTGCGGCCGGGTTCCGCCGGGGCGGTCTCGGTGCCGGCGGGTTGGGCGCGAGCCGGTCCGCCGGGGTGGGCGCTGGCACGCCCGCCAGTGGCGTCGCCAGCGCCTGAGGGGCACGGCATCCGTGGCACGCACGTTCGCTCGAGCCGATGGACCGGGACGCCGGCGGCGGCGCTGGGGTCGGGCTGCCCCGTGGGCGCTTGCCGCCCTCGTCGTAGCCGGCGGTACCGCAGCCGGCACGGCCCTGTCGCTCGGCGGCGGCCCACGGTACCGGCTGGCCCGGGTGACCACCGGCTCCCCGACCGCCGCGCTCACCGCCGTCGGGACGCTCGTGCCGGTGGACCAGGCATCGGTCACCTTCAGCGTGAGCGGCACCGTCGCCAGCGTCTCCGTCACCGAGGGCGAGCACGTGACGGCCGGCCAGACGCTCGCCACGCTCGCATCCGCCCCGCTGCAGGCCGCCGTGGACCGCGCCCAGTCCCAGGTGGCGTCCGCCCAGGCCACGCTGTCGGCAGCAGAGACGAGCGAGACGACGGCCGCGACAACGCCGGCCGGGCCGCGGCCGTCGGGAGCGTCGGGCGTCGGCTCCGCCCAAGCTGCCGTGGTCGCCGACCAGCACGCGCTCGACGGTGCCGAGCACGTCGCGGACGTCGACCTCGCTGCGGCCGAGCAGGCCTGCGGCGCGACGCCGTCCTCGGGCACCACGACCGGAACGACAGCGGTCCAAGGTGGCAGCGTCCGCTCGGCACCCGGCTCGGTGTCGTCCTCGGGAAGGCCGCCCTCGGGGACGACGGCGACGGGCACCCCGACGACAGCGTGCGCCGGCGCGCTCGGACAGCTCGCCCACGACCAGACCGCGGTCTCCTTCGCCACGACGAAGCTCGAGACCGACGAAGCAGCGCTCACCACCGTCCTGTCCGGCCCGCCAAGCGCCTCGAGCACCGACGCGGGCGGCGGCAGGACGGCCTCCCCGTCGGGTTCCACCGGCTCGGCAGGCGGGGCGTCGCCGACGGGGCCCTCGCTCGCCACCGCGCCGGCGAGCCCGCAGCAGCTCGCCAGCGACCAGGCCGCCGTCGACGTCGCCTCCGCAGAGCTGGCGTCCGCCGAGCGGGCGCTCGCAGACGCCACGTTGGCCACCCCGCTCACCGGCACGGTGGCCGCCGTCGGCTTCTCGCCCGGCCAGTCCGTCTCGTCGGGGGCGAGCGCCCGCGGCGCGGCGTCGGCCCCGGCAGCATCCGTCGTCGTCATTGCTCCCGGTGCCGACG
>JAJZJT010000256.1 GCA_021809995.1 Actinomycetes bacterium | reverse complement strand
AGTCGTGCCTACGGGTCCGGCCCCGGTACGCGCCGGCACGGTCACGCCCCCCGGCGACCGAGCGCCACGGGCACAGGGGTGCCGGCGGGCGGCGCCGTACCGGTCAGCGCCGACGCTCCCGGTCCCACCGCCGCTCCGTCGCTCCCCACACGGCCCTCGAGGGCGCGCCGGAGCGACCGCCCGTCGGCAGGCACCACCTCGACGACGACCGGCAGGTCGTCGAGGCTCAGGTCGTCGAGGAAGCGCCCCTCGGACAGACACGCGTCGGGGAGGAGGTAGCGGCGGTCGTCCGAACGGCCGGCGAGCGCCCGGGCGACGTCACCCCCGGTGAGCAGCCCGGCGACCCCGATGTTGCCCCCGAAGTGGTCGTTCGCCACAACGAGCACCTCGACGTCACCGTGGCCGTGGGCGGCGAGCAGCGGGCGGAGGACCTCGGCGCCGTAGGTGCCGGTCACGATCGTGACGGGCCGGTCCGCCGACGAAGTGCCGGGGCTGCTCGGCACGCCGGGCGCACGGGCAGCCCGGTACCCGGCAGCCGGTGCGCCGTCGACCCAGGCGAAGAAGCCCGGTCGTACGCCGAAGGCGGCTGTGTCGTCGCCGGCGAAGGCAGCCTCGAACGCCCGGGCCATGCCGATGCCGTTCTCGTGCTGGGGGAAGCCGTCGTAGTGGTCGGCAGGCGGGAGGGGCTCGCCGGCCAGCAGGTAGAACTCGTCGGCCGCGTACACCATCCGCCTTCCCAGGGCCGCCACGAACCCCTCCTGATAGGAGGCGACCTGGGCGCACACCGTGGCGGCCTCTGCCGGGGTGTGGGGGCGCATCGACGGCTCCGTCGAGTACCGGCTGACCCCGACGGGCACGCATGCCACCGTCGCCAGGCGGGGATAGGCGTCCAGCACGCCGGCAAAGGTGTCCTCGAGCACCGCTCCGTCGTTGACCCCGGGGCAGACGACCACCTGGCCGTGCACCTCGATGCCGGCGTCGAGCAGGGCGGTGAGCCACCGCAGGCTGGTGGCCCCGCGCCGGTTGCGCAACAGGCGGGCGCGAACCTCGGGGTCGGTGGCGTGGATCGAGACGAACAGCGGCCCCAGGCGCTCGGCTACGACCCGCTCGAGGTCCATCTCGGTGAAGCGCGTGAGGGTGGTGAAGTTGCCGTAGAGGAACGACAGCCGGTAGTCGTCGTCCCGCAGCGACAGGCTCCGCCGCATGCCCGGGGGAAGCTGGTGGATGAAGCAGAAGGCGCAGTGGTTGTCGCACGTGCGCACGCGGTCGAAGACGGCCGAGGAGACCTCGGCGCCCAGGGGCTCCCCAGCGTCCTTGGCCACCGCCAGGTCCAGCGTCGACCCCCCCCGCCGCACGAGGACGGACACGTCGGGCTCGTCGGCGAGGAGCCGGAAGCCGATGACGTCGCGAGGAGACTCCCCGTTCAGGGAGAGGACCTCGTCACCGGGGACCAGGCCGGCTCGCGCTGCGGCGGAGCCGGCGCGCACGGTCACCACCCGAGGCGGTGCCGCGGCCCGGGACGGGGAGGCTGCCCGGGTCGACTGCATGCGCCCAGGCTACCCGGACGCCGGTCGTCGCCCGGTACGCTGGTGGGGTGGCTGTCGACCGCGTCCTGCTCGCCGAGCCCCGGGGCTTCTGCGCGGGCGTCGAGAAGGCCATCAAGGCGCTGGCGTGGATGGTGCGGGTCTTCGAGCCGCCCGTGTACTGCTACCACGAGATCGTCCACAACCAGCACGTCGTCGCCGCCTTCGCCGCCCAGGGCGTCGTCTTCGTCGACGACGTGGACGACGTCCCCGACGGTGCACCCCTCATGCTCTCGGCGCACGGCACCGCCCCCGAGGTGGTCGCCGCGGCGCGACGGCGCGGGCGGGTGGTGGTCGACGCCGTGTGCCCGCTCGTGACGAAGGTCCACCACGAGGTGCGAGTCCGGGCCCGCAAGGGCTATACCGTCCTCTACGTCGGCCATCCCGGCCACGAGGAGACCACCGGCACCATGGCCGTCGCCCCCGAGTCCGTCCGATTGGTCGAGCGCCCCGAGGACGTCGACGCTCTCGCCGACGTCGACGCCGACGCGCCCGTCGCCCTGCTGGCCCAGACGACCCTCAGCCACGACGAGTGGTCCGAGGTCGTCCAGCACGCACGCCGGCGCTTCCCCGACCTGTGGATGCCCGGCCGCAGCGACCTCTGCTTCGCCACCACGAACCGGCAGGCGGCGCTGAAGGCCCTCGTCCCCCGGTGCGACGTCGTCGTCGTCATCGGTTCGGCCAACTCGTCGAACACCGTCGCCCTCACCGCCGTCGCCCGCGCCCTCGGGTGCCCGAGAGTGGTGCTCGTCAACGACGCCGCCGAGCTGCCCGAGGACCTCGCCGGCACCGTCGCCGTGACCGCCGGGGCCTCCGCCCCCGAGTCGCTCGTCGAGGCCGTCCTCGACCGCCTGGCGCCGCTGGAGGGCGTCGAGCCGGTCCCGGTCGTCGCCGAGGAGGAGTACTTCCCACCCCCACCCGAGCTCCGCGAGCTGCTGCGCGCCCTCGAGACGACCGTCTCCCTCTTCGCCGCTCGCCCGCCGGACGTCGGCGACGCACCGCCCGGCGACCGCGACCTCGCCGCCGCCCGCGTGCTCGAGACGCTGCGGCGCTGAGGCACTGACGCACCACGGTCTGCCGGCCCGACCCGGCGCGGCCGGCGCGACCACGCACCGCTCGCTTCCGCCCGGGGAAGGGCGCGAGACTGTCCGACCGGGCGGTACGCCACCAGGGCGCGCCGGCACGGAGCACGCCGGACGGGCAGAGCCCGCCCGGGCAGCGAGGACGCACATGACCACCTTCACCCGCATGGACGCCTCGACGGCCGAGGAGTGGGCCCTCATCGGCGCGGAGACGAGGGAGCACCAGGGCCGCGTCGCCGATCGCGTCCTCGGCCTGCTCGCCTCGCTCGCCGACATCACCGACGGCTTCGCCGTCGACCAGCTCACCCACTCCCTGCAGACGGCCACCCGGGCCGAGCGCGACGGTGCCGACGAGCAGTGGGTGGTGGCCTCGCTCTGCCACGACGTGGCCAAGGCCGTCTCGGTGCCCAACCACCCCCGCATCGCCGCCGAGGTCCTCCGCCCCTACGTCCGCCCCGAGGTGACCTCGGCGATCGCCGCCCATCAGGACTTCCAGGGCCGGCACTACTACCACTACTTCGACCTCGACCCGGACCTGCGGCGCAACTACCGGGCCGAACCGTGGTACTCGGCGGCCGAGCGCTTCGCGGATGAGTGGGACCAGACCAGCTTCGACCCGGCCTATCCCACCGAGCCGCTCGCCCACTTCGAGGACGTCCTGCGGTCCGTCTTCGCCCGGCCCCACTCGATCTGATGCCGACGCAGCGCCACCGCTGGCTGACGCTCCCCGACAGCCGCGACCGGCGCCGGGTGGCGGCCATGCGGACCTACGTGCTCGACGAGGCGCGGCGCGACTACGCGCGCCGCCACACCGACCCGACGCTCGCCCCCGTGGTCGCCCTCATCGCCGCCTACGAGGAGGAGGCCAATCTCGGCGACGTCCTGAAGGCGGTCCCCGACGAGGTCGCCGGCCTACCCGTGGCCACCCTCGTGGTGGTCGACGGCGGCGAGGACGGCACGGCCCGTGTCGCCGAGGAGGCCGGCGTCCACACGTGCGTCCTGCCCGTCAACCTGGGCCAGGGTGCCGCCCTGCGCCTCGGCTACGCCCTCGCCCTCGAGGGCGGTGCCCAGGTCATCGCCACGCTGGACGCCGACGGGCAGAACGACCCGACCGAGCTCGAGACGATGGTCCGCCCCATCGTCGACGGCGAGGCCGACTTCGTCATCGCCTCGCGCCGCCTCGGCGTCGACCAGACGACGGACCGCTTCCGCCGGGCCGGCGTGCGCCTCTACGCCGCCTTGCTCAACGCCATCGTGGGCCAGCGCCTGAGCGACAGCTCGAACGGCTACCGCTCCTTCCGGGCCGAGCTGGTCGCCGACCTCCTGCCGCGGTTGCGTCAGGACCAGTACCAGACGGCCGAGGTCGTCATCGTCGCCGGCACCCGTGGCTGGCGCATCACCCAACGCCCGACCGTTTGGCACCCGCGCGCCTCGGGGTCCTCGAAGAAGGGCGGCAACCTCGTCTTCGGGGTCCAGTACCTCCGGGTCATCCTCACCACCTGGGCTCGCGTCACCCTGGGGAACCACGCCCGGCGCTGAGCCCGCCCGGCGCTGAGCCCGCCCGCCGAGCGTCGCCGCGCGGGTCCCGGCGGGGACGGCGTCGCCCCGACGTCAGTACCGGCCGGTCCGCTCGACCGCGCGGTCGTAGAGCT
>JAJZJT010000255.1 GCA_021809995.1 Actinomycetes bacterium | reverse complement strand
TGCCGGCATCGCCCGCGAGGAGGCCCGCCTCGAGGTCTCCCGCGAGGAGTTCCTCTCCGGCCTCGGCCTCTCGGTCCGCCTGGCGTACGTCGGCGACCCCGGAGACGGGCGCCTGGCCCGGGTCGTCGAGCTGGTGAACCGCACGAACCAGTGCAACACGTCCGGCGAGCGGTGGGACGACGCCCGTTGCCGGGCGCACCTCGACGCCGGCGGCACCTTCGTCGTCTTCGAGGTCGCCGACCGCTTCGCCGACTACGGGCTGGTCGGCGCGGTCGTCGTCAGCCGACCGGCAGGCACCACGGTGGCGCGACTCGACCAACTGGTCATGAGCTGCCGGGTCTTCGGGCTCGACGTGGAACGAGCGGTCGTCGCCTCCCTGGTCGCCGACCTGGCGGCCGGGGGCATCGAACGCGTGGAGGCGACGCTCGTCCGGACTGGGCGCAACGCCCCCTGCCTGGACGTGTTCGACCGCTGCGGCTTCACCGAGGAGACCGGCGGCACCTGGGCCGCCCGGCCGACGGACGTGGCCGAGGCCCCCCCGTGGGCGGCCGTGAGCTGGGTAGGGCAGGCGGCGCCGAGGGGACGGTGAGCCGCTCCTACGAGGCGCTCCTCGTCATCCCGTCACGTGCACGCGCACGCCGGGGCTCACAGCGAGGCGCCGGCTGTCGAGGGCCACGCTCCGCAGGGTGTAGGTCCCCGGTGGGACATGCGTCGCGTCCATGAAGGCGATCCAGCCGTAGGCCGTCAACGTGCCCGTGCCCACCACACGGCGCCCGATCCGCCCCCCGGTCAGCACGAAGTGCACCCACCGGACCGCGCTCCGACCGAAGGCGCTGGCGTCGAGCACCGTGCCGGAGGTGACCGTGGCGAGCGGGGTGGGCAGGAGGACCCTGGTCCGCAGCCGGCGGTTCTCGATCTGCACCGTCACCGGCGCGCTCGATGCCGTCACGCCGTTGCCGTCGGTGACGACGCTTCGGATGGTGTAGGTCCCGTTCGGGAAGCTGGTCGTGGCGAACGCACCGATCCAGCCGTCGAGGGTGGGGGCGCCCGTGGCGATCACCTGGTTGTCCACGTGTCGGCCGTCGAGGACGAACACCACGCTCTTCACGCCGGCGGCTGCCGAGGCGGCGGCGTCGAGCCACGCGCCGCTGTGCAGCGTCGAGTCCTCGTGAGGGAGCGTCACGCTGGTGGTCGGGGGGCTCGCCAGCTGGTTCTGCTCGGGCACGTAGGCGCGGCACGGCTCACCCCGCAGCGAGCCGCATGCCGGCAGGGCGGTGGTGGCCTCCACGCCGGCGACGACGTCGACCGTGAGCGCCGAGGCGGCGACGCCGCCGAGGCCGACGGTGGCCTGTTGGCCGTTGTCGAGCGTGTCGAACTCCCACACCGGGCGGTCGCCGCCCGGTGCCGAGAGCACGACGCGCAGCTCGGTGCCCGGTCGGAAGGTGTGGGCGATCGGGTCGATGGGGATCTTCACCAGCTCGTAGTGCGTCGGCGAGAGGTACGCCGACTCCGATCCCAGGTAGGTCGGGCTGGTGAACAGCGCGGTCGAGCTGGGATTGTCGGCCTGGTAGGTGCTGCGCAGGAAGCCCGAGGTGATGTACTCCTCCTGGCCGGACTGCGGGCGCACCTCGGTGATGGTCGCCTGGAAGTCCTCGACGGGGGCCGACCCCTTGACCCACAGGTCGAGTGTGGCTGGCCCGACGATCGTGGTGGCCGTCGTGAACGGCGCGGTCTGGAAGCCGAGTCCGTCGGCGGACGGGACGGGGGTCCAGTCCCAGCCGGGGTTGGCCGCCCACGCGTTGCCGCCGGGCGGCAGGCTCGTCGTGGGCCGGACGTTGGGGTTCAACGTGAAGGTCGTGCTCCCCGGCTCGGCGGGCGGTGCCGACTGCAGCGCGCCACCCTGGCCGAGGTAGAAGGTCGTCACGGTCCCTGTCGGTGGCCAGCTCGTGAAGCCGGCGGAGTAGGTCGACTCGATGTTCCCCGGCCCGGCCGCACCCGCACCGTTGTCGAAGAGAACCCGCACGTGGGGGGTCTCGGTGGCGAACTCGGCGCGGGCGGTGGCGAGGTTCGGCGCGTTCGTGAACCGGATCGGGGGCAGCGGCGCCTGGGCCGACACCTTGGACGCCACGGACGCGAACTCGTCGAGCATGGCGGTGTCGAGCGCGTTCGGCGGCTTCGGCACCTCGTCGGCCACGTAGAGGTCGAGGAATTCGAGCCAGCGGCTCATGGTCTGGGGGTCGAGCGAGTCGATGTGGCCGCCGTTGACCATGTTGGCGTAGACGGGCGTCGTCTTCGGGAAGGCGTCGATGAGCGCCGGCCACTGGGGACCGGTCTGCTCGTCCTGGAGCGCCCCCGACAGGAAGACGGGGACGGTGACGTGGTGGGCCCAGTCGGTCATCGAGCGCCGGTCGAACAGCGACGGGTCACGGCCCGGCCCGGTGCCCGGGGCGACCATCTGCGGGCCGACCAGGCCGGCGAGATCCTGGGACTGGTTGTGGAGGGCCTGGTTCGCGAGGCACGTCGAGGAGGTCCCGCCGCTGGCGGCGAGCTCAGCGTCGATCTCGTAGTACGTCCACGGTTGGCCGACGTTGGCGATGGGCGTCGTCGACGCCTGGGCGATCGTGCCGTTGCGGTAGACGGCAGCCGCCTTGGCGTCGTCGATCCGCGACTGCATCCAGCTGGCGGCGAACCCGTCGTTGAAGATGCCGCCGGGGTACCCCGTCGAGAAGAGGTCGTCGGTCGGGCTCATCGGCGTGATGGCGGCAAGGCCGGGCGGGTCGGTGCCCGCCGCCGGAAGCTGGGACAGTCCCGAGAAGCTGATGCCCACCATGCCGACCTTGTGGTGGGCCACCCACGACTGGTGGGCGACGATCTCGATGGCGTCGTAGGCGTCGTAGTCCGACGGGTAGCCGAAGAGGTCGAAGGCACCTCCCGAGCAACCGGTCCCGCGCATCTGGAGGCTGACGGTGGCGAAGCCGGAGACTCGGGCGAGCACGGCCCCGACGTAGGTGGCCGAGTCGGGCAGCAGGTTGGGGTTGCCACACGACGTGCACGGAACGCGGAGGACGCCGTCGATCAGCGGAGGGATGGGGTCGGTCGGCCCGGCCACGTTGTAGCCCGACCATTCGATGACGGTCGGGCACGGGCTCGCGGCCGAGCAGGTCTTGCCGTAGGGGTCGCGGACGGTGGCGGCGAGCTTGATGCCGTCGCGCATGGTGATGTAGTTGAGCCCCTGGTGCATGGGCTGGTCCGTGTACAGGGCGGAGTCGGTCGGCGGGTTCTGCCCCGGGCGGAGCACGGTGAAGGCGGGCGTCTGCCCGCCCGTCGTGTCGTCGCGCCACGAGTAGCCCGGCCCGGGCTGGAGGTTGCGGATGATGAGCGACCCGAGCGTCCCGGCGGGGCTCGGGTTGGCCGGGTTCGGTACTGGCCTGCCGTACTGCAGGAGGGTGATCTCGTCCCCGGGGTGGGCGCCCGTCAGCCAGGCCTCGTCGACCGAGCCATTGCCGCTGAGCGTCGTCGGCGCCCCGGCCGCCCCGGCCGCCCCGGCCAGCACGGCTGTCAGGCTCGTGCAGATCGCCATGACGACGGCCAGCACCGTCAAGGCCTTCGATGTGATGATCCCGCGCATCGCCGTCCCCCCTGTAGCTCCCGTCCCGACCGTTCTAGCAGACGGGCCCGGGGAGCTGCCCGGCCGGGCTCCTGGCGCCCGTCGGCGGCTGCTGGGACGGGTGCCACGCGGCGCCCGGCCCCGAACGCTCCCCAAGCCGGGAGGACGCGTGTGTGTGTGGGGGTGTGCGGGCGAAGCGGGTGGTGCCAGGGGGAGGCGCCGCGTCTTCACCGGCGGCCGCTATCGGTCCTCGATATCGCCGGTCGATAACGTACGCGGCTGAAGACGCGTGCCGGCAGGTCCCGGCGCGAGGTCGTGCACGACCCGGCTCGCTCCACGGTCTTGTCGGCGCAGCGAGCAGCGAGGACCGTGCCTTCTTCGGGTTGGCGGTGCACCGAGCCCGGCTCGGCACCCGTGTCGCGCCGGTGGGTCCTCCGTTGACGCCGCCGCACACTTGCTGCCATGACGACCCCGACCAGGCAGGCGACCGACAGCACGGCGAGGACCAGCCCGGCGGTGAACAGGCGCGGCCAGTACCAGACGACGACCGTGTGGCGACCGGCCGGGATCTGGGCCTGGAGCATCATGTGGTCGTAGGGGCGGAGGGCGAGCGGTCGCCCGTCGAGCGTGGCGTGCAGGCCGGCGATGTCGGTCAGGTGCAGGTGGAGCACCGACGGGCGCGCCGCGTCGACGGCGAACCTCCTCCGTGACGGCGACGGCCGGC
>JAJZJT010000254.1 GCA_021809995.1 Actinomycetes bacterium | reverse complement strand
GACGAACAACGCCCCGCGCAACACCTACCGGACGTACGACGGCTCGTGGGTGGCCGTCTCCACCAGCGCGCAGGCCATCGCCGAGCGGGTCCTGCGCCTGGTGGGCCACCCCGAGGTCATCGACGCAACCTGGTTCGCATCCGGGCGCGGCCGCTTCGAACACGTCGACGAGCTCGACCGCTACGTGGGGGACTGGATCGCCCAGCGCACCCGCGCCGAGGTGCTCGACGCCTTCACCGAGGCCGGCGCGGCCGTCGCACCCGTCTACGACGCGGCGGACCTGGTCGCGGACCCGCACGTCCGCGAGACGCAGATGCTCACGACCGTTGACGATCCAGACCTGGGCGAGGTGCTCATGCACAACGTGCTCTGGCGGATGTCCGCCACCCCTGGCCACATCCGCTACACCGGACGCGACCTCGGAGCGGACACCGACGAGGTGCTCACCGAGCTCGGTTACGACGCTGACGAGCTCGCCGGACTGCGCGCCGCCGGGACGATCGCATGAGCGACCCGCTCCTCACCGTCGTCCAACGGGGCGTGCACGTCGTCGACCTCGGCAGGCCGATGTCCGTGGGCATGCCCCAGTCGTCGAACCATCCCCAGTACTGGCACACCCTGCCCCGTCGCCATGGCGACATGGTCCGCGCCGACGGGGGGTCGGCCGCCAACGACCTCGTGGTCACCGGCACGCACGTGGGCACCCACATCGACGCGCTGGCCCACGTCTCCCAGGACGGCAAGCTGCACGGCGGCGCCGACGCGGTCGCGGCCGGCCGGGGTGGCCGCTTCCTCGAGCACGGCGTGCACACCATCGCCCCGATGGTGTGCCGGGGCGTCCTGCTCGACGTCCCGGGCGCCCTCGGCGTCCCTGCCTGCGAGCCCGGCTACGAGATCACCCCCGACGACCTCGACGCCGCCGAGCGGCGGGCGGGTGCGGAGGTCGGCGAGGGGGACGTGGCGCTCGTCCGCAGCGGCTGGGGACAGCGGTTCGACGACGGCGTCGAGGCGTACACGGGCAGGGTCACTGGCGTTCCCGGCGTCTCCGAGGCGGGGGCGCACTGGCTGGCAGAGCGCCAGGTCCGCGCCGCCGGTGCGGACACCATTGCCTTCGAGCGGCTGGCACCCGGCGAGGGCCACGCCCTGCTGCCCGCCCACCGGGTGCTCCTCGTCGAGTCCGGCATCTACATCGTCGAGACGCTCGCCCTCGAGGAGCTCGCAGCTGTCGGGGCGACCGACTTCACGTTCGTGCTGGTGCCGCTGAACCTGGTGGGCGCCACCGGCAGCCCGGTGCGTCCGCTGGCGGTGCTGGCATCATGAGCGCGGAGCTCACCCTGGGCCAGGCGCTGGCCCGCTTCGCCGCCGGCGCCGACTACCCGACCCTGCCCGCGCCGGTCGTCGACAGCGTGAAGAAGCGGGTCCTCGACACCCTGGGCATCTGCGTGGCGGCGAGCACACTGCCGACCAGCGCGGCGGCCCGTGCCTACGCGACCGACCAGGGCGGTGTCGGTCAGTCGCACGCGGTCGGCGTGGACGGGCGCATGCCCGCCACCTTCGCCGGCTTCGTCAACGGCGTCCTCGCGCACTCTCTCGACTACGACGACACGCACCTCCCCTCGGTCCTTCACCCCAGCGCGTCGGTCGTCCCCGCCGCGCTGGCGGCGGCCGAGGCGACCGGCGCCAGCGGTGCGGCCACCATCGCCGCCATCGCCGTCGGCCTCGAGGTGTGCGTGCGGACCGGCATGGCCGGCTACGACGCCGCCTCGGGCACATCGGTGTTCTTCGAGCACGGCCAGCACGCCACGTCGATCTGCGGTGCGCTCGGCAGCGCGGTCGCCGCCGGCATGCTCTACCAGCTCGACGAGGCCGGCATCCTCCACAGCCTCGGGCTGGCCGGGTCCATGGCCGCCGGCATCATCGAGGCCAACCGCACCGGAGGGACCGTCAAGCGCATGCACTGCGGGTGGGCGGCGCACGCCGGGATCTCGGCGGCGCAGCTCGCCGTCCACGGCTTCACCGGTCCGCCCACGGTGCTCGAGGGCCGCTTCGGCTTCTTCGAGGCCTGGCTCCACGGACAGTTCGACCCCACCGCCATCACCGAGGGCCTGGGCGAGCAGTGGGCCGTCCCCGACATCTTCTTCAAGCCGTACCCGGCCAACCACTTCACCCACACCGTCATCGACGCGGCCCTCGCCCTCCGGGCGCGGGGCCTGTCCGCCGACGACGTCGAGGACGTCGAGGTCGGCGTCCCCGCCTCGATCGTCCGCACCATCGGCGAGCCGATCGACGTCAAGCGCCGCCCCGAGACGGGGTACATGGCCCAGTTCTCCGGGCCGTACGCCGTGGCAGCCGGGCTGTTCGGGGGAGGCGGCCTGGGCGTCGGGCTGGACGACTTCACCGACGAGCTCGCCCGCGACCCCGAGCGACGTCGCCTCATGGCCAAGGTGACCGTGGTGGCGGACGACGAGTGCACGGCCATCTTCCCGCACCAGTTCCCCGCCGTGGTGCGGGTCCGCACCCGTGACGGCCAGCAGGTCGTGGAAAAGGTGCTGGCCAACCGCGGCGGACCGCGGCGGCCGCTCTCCTACGCCGAGCTGGCCACGAAGTTCGCCGACAACGCAGGGCGCCTGCTGCCCGACGCCGCCGTCGAGCTCGTCCAGTCCACCATCGCCGGGCTGGACGAGCTCGACGAGCTGTCGTCCTTGCTCGCCCCCCTTGCCGTCCCCCTGTCCACCCAGCAGTCCGCCCAGCACTGAGGAGCGCCCCGTGCCCACCTACGACCTGCTCGTGAAGAACGCCCGCGTGGTCCGTGCCAACCACGCCGAGCCCGCCGACGTCGACGTCGCCGTCAGCGGCGGTCGCTTCGCCCGGATCGCCGAGGCGCTCGACCCCGGCGAGGCGACGACCGTGGTCGACGCGGGGGGTCGACTGCTGTTCCCCGGGGCGGTGGACGCCCATCAGCACTGGGGCATCTACAACCCGCTCGCCGAGGACACCGTGAGCGAGAGCAAGGCCTCCGCCCAGGGCGGGGTGACCACAGGGATCACCTACATGCGCACCGGCCAGTACTACCTGAACGAGGGCGGCCCCTACGAGTCGTTCTACCCCAAGGTGCTCGAGGCCTCCGAGGGGAAGGCCTACGTCGACTACGCCTTCCACGTCGCCCCGATGATGGCGCGCCACATCGACGAGATCCCCGTGCTGGTGGAGCGCTTCGGGGTGACCTCGTTCAAGATCTTCATGTTCTACGGGGGCTTCGGGCTGCACGGCGCGTCCTCGAGCCAGCGCGAGTTCCTGATGATCCCGGACGACGAGTCCTACGACAACGCGCACTTCGAGTTCGTCATGCGCGGCATCCAGGCGGCACGTGAGGCGTTCCCCCGCCTGGCGGACGACATCTCGCTCTCGCTGCACTGCGAGACCGCCGAGATCATGCGCGCCTACACCGCCATCGTGCAGCGCGACGGGAGGCTGTCGGGGCTCGAGGCCTACTCGGCCGCCCGTCCCCCCCACTCCGAGGGGCTGGCCGTGACCATCGCCTCCTACCTGGCGCACGAGACGGGCCTCGCCAACATCAACCTCCTGCACCTGTCGTCGGCCAAGGCGCTCGAGGCGGCGCTCACCATGGCCCGGGCCTTCCCGCACATCGACTTCCGCCGCGAGGTCACCATCGGGCACCTGCTCGCCGACTTCCACACCGCCGCCAACCTGGGGGGCAAGGTCAACCCCCCACTGCGGTCGCCAGAGGACGTCGAAGCCCTGTGGGGCCACGTCCTGGCGGGCGAGGTCGACTGGGTCGTGAGCGACCACGCCTGCTGCCATGCCGAGATGAAGTACGGCGAGCCGGCGGACGATGTGTTCGTCGCCAAGTCGGGGTTCGGGGGCACCGAGTACCTGTTGCCCGGGCTGATCTCCGAGGGTCGCAAGCGGGGGCTCAGCTACCAGCGGATCGCCCAGCTGACGGCGGCCAACCCGGCCGAACGGTACGGCCTCCACACCAAGGGGAACGTCGCCGAGGGACTGGATGCCGACTTCTGCCTGGTCGACCCGGACCGCAGCTGGGTGGTGCGGGCCCAGGACTCGCTGTCCACCCAGGAGTACACGCCCTTCGAGGGGTTCGAGCTGACCGCGGCGGTCACCGACACCTTCGTCCGCGGCAACCAGGTGCTGAAGGACGGCGCCGTCGTCGGCTCGCCCGTCGGGCGGTACCTGCACCGACCGACGCGCCCGGCGTGACCCGGTGGGCTCGCGGCCGACGCGCCGGGAGCCCGCCGACCGGCCCGCTGCGGCCCGCCGACGCCAGCGGACGCGACACTTCGGTCAGCGCCGTCAGCCCCGTCAGCCCCGTCAGCCCCGCCACCCCC
>JAJZJT010000253.1 GCA_021809995.1 Actinomycetes bacterium | reverse complement strand
ACGCGCCCGTGGCGGCGGTGGCACCGCCTGGCGAGCGGAGCGTCCGGCGGCGGGAGCGGCGCCCGTCGACCCGCGGGCACGACGGGGCAGCGCATCGGCCGGACCCCGGCTCGGCGGCTGGCCTGCGGCCGAACCCTCGGCCGGTGCCTGGCGGAGCGGCTGGCCCACCCAGGCCGGGGGCTGAGGGTGCTCGGACCACGGCGGCTGCTCGGCCCACACCGGGGCGTCGGCCTGGCCAGGACCGTCAGCCTTCGTTGCTCGGGCAGCCGGGCGCACCGACGAAGGGTCCTTGCGGAGCTCGTTCGACAGCATCGCCAGCCGTTCCATGGCGCGGCTGTACTGGTCGATGGAGCTCCGGGGTCGTCGTGATGCGGCCACGCCCCCTATTGAAGCAAGTGCAGCCGGGACGCGGAGAGCGCGGCTGGCGGAACGTGCCCCGGACCGCCTCGGTGACCAGCCCCGCCGGCGCCGTCCACGCCGCTGACCAGGTACCCGGCCGGACGCGGACGTGTGCGACCCCGGGCTGGGCGGCGTCCTTCGAGCCTCGTCAGGGGACGATCGGCCCGCGCCGGGACGGAGCGACCGGCTCACGTCGAGCCCCCGGGGCCGGCTCGGTCAGGTCGAGAGCGGTCGGCAGCCCTTCACCACGGAACAGTCCCGACGTCGGAGACGAGCCGCTCAGCGCGTCGGCGGCGAGCACCACGGCACCCGCGGTGTAGGTGGACCGCTCGAGCGGGGGGAACGTCACCTCGTCGGGGTAGACGATGCCCGTCCAGTACGTCCCGTCCGGCCGGCGCAGGGCCTGGACCGCCGTGAGCAGGTCGCGGGCCCGCTCCGCCTGGCCGACGGCGTCGAGCGCGAGGACGCACTCGGCGGTCTCGGCGGCCGTCACCCAGTCGCCCGAGGAGACGCACCGCACCCCGCGCCCCTCCAGCACGAAGGTCGACCAGCCGGCGTCCATCCGGGCGAGCGCGGCACCGCAGGAGAGCGCGCCCGACAGGACCGGGTAGTACCAGTCCATGGCGAACTCGTCCTTGCGGGCGAAGCAGTCGGGCTGGTGGGCGATGGCGTGCGCGAGCCGTCCCGCCGCGAGCTCCCAGTCGGGACGTTCGTAGCCGAGCAGTTCGGCACAGGCGATGGCGCAGCGCAGGCTGTGGTAGATCGACGACGACCCGGTGAGCAGGGCGCTGGGCTCGACGACACCCGAGGGGTCGAGCGACCAGGCGATGGAGCCGTCGACCCGCTGCCAGCGGAGGACGAAGTCCACCCCGGCCGACAGCGCCGGCCACAGCCACTCGAGCCCGCCCACGTCGCCCGTCGACAGGTACCGGTGCCAGGCACCCGTCGCCAGGTAGGCGCAGACGTTCGTGTCGAGCCGCGGGTCCTTCACGCCCGACGCCAGGTAGTAGTTGAACCAGCTGCCGTCGGGAAGCTGGGTGTCGAGGAGCCACTGGTAGGCCCGGTCCGCCTCGGCGACCAGCCCGCTCACCGTGAGGGCCATGGCCGCCTCGACGTGGTTCCAGGGGTCGCAGTGGCCCCCGGGGTACCACGGGATCATGCCGTCCGGGCGTTGGACGGCGGCGATCGACTCGGCGGTGGCGAGCACCTCGCCCGCCCGGAGGATGCCGGGGAGGTCGGGGAGGTCGGTCACCTCCGGTCCCCCGCCCCGGCCAGGTCGCGCCCGCCTCGCCCGTCCGCTCCCGCCGCCTCACGAGGCGCGCTGGTGTGCCGCTTGGTCGTGTAGACGACGAGGCTCTTGCCGACCACAGGGTTCAGCAGGCGGTCGGCCCCACGGGTCACGCGGGGCGCCGACACGATGTCCCATACCAACAGCCGGTGGTACGCGGCGACGAGCGGGTGGCGGTCGTTGCTCGGGCCCACCAGGCATCGGAGCCACCAGTACGGCGCGTGCAGGCCGTGGGCGTGGTGGTAGCCGGTCGCCTCGAGGCCGGCCCGTCCGAGCCGCCGGACGAGCTGACCGCGCCGGTAGATGCGGACGTGCCCGCCCGGCACGTCGTGGTACTCGTCCGACAGCGCCCAGTTGACGGCCTCGGGGCCGGCCCGCGGCACGGTGACCGCCATGGTCCCTCCGGGCCGAAGGACCCGGGCGAGCTCGGCCATCGCCTGCTCGTCGTCGGGGATGTGCTCGAGCACCTCCGACGCGATGACGCGATCGAAGGAGGCGTCCGCGAACGGCAGCGCCAGCGCGTCGCCCCGGGCCACGCCGACCCGGTCGCGAGCGGGGTCGAGCTCGCCGGCCTCGGCCATGGCCGCGAACGTGCCGAGCACCCCCCGGACCTCATCCTCTCCGGCGTCGAGGGCGACGACCTGGGCGCCCAGACGCGCCGCCTGGAAGGCGTGCCGACCGAACCCGCAACCGAGGTCGAGGAGCCGGTCGCCCGCCTGGACGCCGAGCCGCCGGTAGTCGACCGTCAGCAACGGCCGGTCTCCGTCGTGGTGAGCGCCGGCCCGCCTCCCCCTTCGACGGCGGCGGGAACGACGGCGGCCCCCGCTGCACCAGAGGGGACAACCGGGGGGGGGACGGCACGGCCCGCGGCGGGGATGTCGGCGGCGAGCAGTGCTCGGTACTCGGCGGCAGTCCCGGCTGCCGTCACCTGCCACGTGAAGCGGCCGAGCACGCGCTCTCGGCCGGCGCGCCCGAGCCGCGTCCGCAGCGCATCGTCGTCGAGCAGGCGCCCGATGGCTGCAGCGAGGGCGCCGGGGTCGTCGGGCGGGACGAGCAGGCCCGTCTCGCCGTCGGTGCCGACCACCTCGGGCAGTGCGCCGCCCGTCGTGGCCACCAGGGCGACGCCGCACGCCATGGCCTCGATCGCCGGCAGCGAGAAGCCCTCGTAGAGGGAGGGGACGACGGCGACCTGGGCCTCCCCGTAGTAGCGAGCGAGCTCGTCGTCTGAGATCCCGGTCACGCAGCGCACGGCAGGAGTGAGCCCGAGCCGGTCGATCGCCCGAGCGACACGCCCGTCGGGCCGAGGGTTGCCGACCACCATGAGCTCGAGGTCCCGCTCGGTCCGGAGCTTGGCGACGGCCTCGAGCAGCGGCACGAGGCCCTTCATGGGGACGTCCGACGACGACGTCACCATGATCCGCCCGCGGACCGGGCGCACGTCGGACCGGGGACGGAAGACGGTGTGGTCCACGCCGACCGGGACGACGGTCATTCGATCCGGCGCCACCTGCATCTGGGCGGCGATGTCCGTGCGCGACGACTCCGACACCGTGACCACTCGAGGAAGGGACCGAGCCACGCGCACCTGCATGCGGAGGAAGCCGAACCAGCGCCTCGTCGTGAAGGCCTGCCACGGGTTGGTCGTGTGCGCCAGCGCCAGCTGACGGTCCACGGTGATGGGGTGGTGGAGCGTGGTGAGCACCGGCCACCCGTCCTCGATCATGCCGAGGATGCCACTGCCGAGGCACTGGTTGTCGTGGACGACGTCGAAGTCGGCGCGACGGGCCGCGAGCAGTCGCCGAGCGCGCAGGCTGAACGTCCGCGGCTCGGGGAACCCCGCCGTGCACATGACGCCGAACTCGAGCGCGGCGATGGCAGGCCACGGAGCGCTCCGGAGGTCGGCGAGCGAGGGGACCCGGAACGGGTCGGGGTCACGGTAGAGGTCGAGGCTCGGCACCGGGGTGAAGCCGACGCCGTCGTCGAGCTCCGGCCACGGTTGCCCTGCGAAGACCTCCACAGAGTGCCCGAGCTCGACGAGCTCGCGGGTGAGGTGGCGCGTGTAGACACCCTGGCCGCCGCAGCGGGGGTTGCCTCGGTAGACGAGGAACGCCACCCGGAGCCCCCCGGGCCCGGGCGGAGCGGGGGGGAGGCGTTCGGGGAGGTCGACGAGCGCCGCTCGGTGTGCTTCCCGTCGCGATCGCACCAGCTCAAGCATCGCTTCCCCTTGACGACGCATGCATAAGGACGCAAGCCTCCCCCGCCGGAGCCCGCTCGCGCAAACCGTGGCAAGCACGCGCCCGCCTCGCCCGAGCGCGGCCGGCCCGGCCGGTGCCACCGGTCACCGCTCGCTACCGGGTGCCGCGAGGACCGGCCTTCCCCGCAGCAACCGTCGGCCGGGCGGCCGAGGACGCGGAGCTGGGGCACGGCACCCGTGGACGACGCGTAGCGAACAGGCCAGGACCCGCGCCGCCGGGCGGGGTGCCTGAGGCGCTGGGCGCCGTCGCGGTCTCCGGCGTCGAGGCCCCCGTCGCGCACTGGCGCGACTCCGGCGACTCGCGGGCCGGGATCGGGCACGCCCCGGTTGCCGCTCCCTCGCACACGTCACCGGCGCGCCAGGGCCCGTTCACCCCTTCGTCGCGGCCCGCCCGTTGTAGGGTACGCGCATGCACCTGGCCGGG
>JAJZJT010000252.1 GCA_021809995.1 Actinomycetes bacterium | reverse complement strand
CCGACCGTGCCCTGGTCATGGGCATCCTGAACCGTACGCCCGACTCCTTCTACGACAAGGGCGCCACCTACGCCTTCGACGCCTTCCTGCGCCGCGCCGAGCAGCTCGTCGCCGCCGGCGCCGACCTCCTCGACGTGGGCGGCGTGAAGGCCGGCCCCGGCCCGGAGGTCACCGAGGCCGAGGAGCTCGAGCGCGTCGTGCCGGCGGTCGTCGCCCTGCGCGAGCGCTTCGACGTGCCCGTCTCGGTCGACACCTGGCGGGCCTCGGTCGCCCGGGCCTGCTACGCCGAGGGCGCCGTGGTCGGCAACGACATCAGCGGGTTCGCCGACCCCGACTACCTCACGGCCGCAGCGGAGCACGGGGCCACCGTGGTCGCCACCCACATCCGCCTCGCTCCCCGGGTCCCCGACCCCGACCCCGTCTACGCCGACCTGGTGGGGGACGTGGAGGCGGCGCTCCTCGAGCGCGCCGCGCGAGCCCGGTCGGCCGGACTGGCCGACAGCCAGGTCGTCCTCGACGCCGGGCTCGACCTCGGCAAGACGGCCGAGCAGTCGCTCGCCCTCCTGCGCGCCTCCGACCGGTTGGCCGGGCACGGGCACCCCCTGCTCCTCTCCGCCTCCAACAAGACGTTCCTCGGGGTCGTCCTCGGCCTCGAGATCGACCAGCGCGGCCCCGCCTCGCTCGCCGCCACGGCCCTCGGCGTGTCGCTCGGGTGCCGCATCGTGCGCGTCCACGACGTCCGGGGCAGCCGCCAGGTGTGCGACGTGCTGGCGGCCGTCTCGGCGGCCGGGGCCGGACGGTGAGCCCGGCGGCACGCCCCAAGACCGGCCCGCAACCCGGCGCGCCGGTGGGCGGGGCGGGCCCCGGAGCGGAGCGGGGACCCGCCTTCCTCGTGCGGGGGGACGACCCCGCCCTCGTCGACCAGGCCGCCCACGCCCTGGTGGTCGAGCTGGTCGGGGAGCAGGACGCCGGCCTCGTCGTCGAGGAGCACGGGGGAGCGGGGAGCGAGGCCGTCGACGTCGGCGCCGTCGTCGACGCGCTCACGACACCGCCCTTCCTCGTGCCGCGCCGGGTGGTCGTCGTCCGCGACGCCGGGCGCCTCGCCGCCGCCGACGCCGGGCGCCTCGCCGCGTGGGTGGCGGACCCCGTCAGCGGCATCTCGCTCGTGCTCGTCGCCGGGGGCGGTACCGTCCCCCAGGCCCTCGTGAAGGCCGTGCGCGCCGCCGGGACGGTGGTCGAGACGAGCGCCGGACGGGGCAAGGTCCGCAGCCAGTGGCTGGCCGACCACGTTCGCCGCAGCGACGTGCGCCTCGACGCTCGAGCCCTGGCCCGCCTCGACGAGCACCTGGGCGGCGACGTGGGCAGGCTCGCCGGCATCCTCGACACGCTGGTCGCCGCCTACGGCACCGGAGCGACCGTGACGGCGGACGAGCTCGCGCCGTACCTCGGCGAGGCCGGATCGGTGCCGCCGTGGGAGCTCACCGACGCCGTCGACGGCGGCGAGGCGCACGAGGCGCTCGCCGTCCTCCACCGCATGCTCGGCTCGGGGGGCGTCCACCCGCTCGCCGTGCTGGCCACGTTGCACCGCCACGTCCGCCAGCTGCTCGCGCTCGACGGATCGGGGGCGACCACGCCCGAGGAGGCTGCCGCGCTGCTCGGCCTCGCCAGCCCGTACCCGGCGAAGAAGGCGCTGGCCCAGAGCCGGCGGCTGGGCCGCCGACGCATCGCCCGCGCCGTCGACCTCGTGGCTCGGGCCGACCTCGACCTGCGCGGCGCGACCGCCCTGCCGGGTCCGCTCGTCCTCGAGGTCCTCGTCGCCCGCCTCGCCCGCCTCGCTCCCCGGGGGCGCTGAGCACCGGCGGGGCCGAGGTCGCCCAGGGGAGGAGAGGGCCGGCCGCGGCCGCCCAGGGGGCTCACACGAAGAGGCAGAGCTCGACGGCGACCACCACCCAGGCCGCCGCCACCAAGGTGGCCGGGGCGCCGAGGCGCCGGGGCGACCCGAGGAGCAGGACGACGCTCAGGAGGTAGAGCGGGTCGAGGCTCCGGAAGCCGACATCGCCGAGCCAGATGCCCGGGGCGAGGCACACGGCCATCACGATGAGGACCGCCCAGGCCACCCGCTCGTGGAGGGGTGCCTCGGCGCGTCGCGCCACGGTCGCCGCCAGGGCGACCACGACGGCGAGCACCGTGAGCTCGCCGAACCACAGGAGCGACGCAGTCGACGGCAAGGTGGTGGCGTAGTGGACGAGGCCGTGCACGAAGCCGTCGAAGGGGGGCCCGATGTTCTTGCTGCCCGACGAGCGCAGGGGGACCTTGCCGGTCCGCACGGCCATGACCGCCTGGTCGGCGACGAAGGCGACCGCCGGCAGGGCCCACGACACGGCCCGCACCTGCGTCGGCCCGAGCCAGCGCGACCACGCGCCCAGGCGGCCCGCCGTGGCAGGCCGGTCGGCCCGGCTCGCCACGAGGCCGGCGAGCCACGCCACCCCCACGGCGCCGATGGTGGCGAGCGCCGTCTCGCGGGTGAGCGCCGAGCCGGCGAGCAGCAGGCCGGCGGTGACCGGTCGGCCCCGCCGGAGGGCGACGAGCCCGCCCACCAGGAACGCCCCCGCAACGATCTCGGTCGTGTCACGCGCGAGCGTCCACAGGAAGCCGGGGTAGGCGGCGACCAACAGGCCGGCCAGGGCGTGGCGACCGCCGGCGCGGGCGAGGAGCGCCCCGAGGAGGCCGAGGACGGCGAGCCCGGCGACGTTCAGGGCGACCAGGGTCCACGGGACCGCGCCCCGAACCCCGCCGCTCGCCACCCAGGCGAGGAACGGGTAGCCGATGCGCGACAGCCGCTCGGCGCTGTCGAAGGTGATCCCGAACGCGGTCCTCGCCACGTCGAAGGGGTCGAGGGCCATGCGGAAGTAGAACTGGCCGTCGTAGCCGTTGCCCGTCACGACGGGGATGCCCGCCGGGACGGCACCGGCGCGGGCGTAGGTGGACCCGGCGACCACGAAGACCCCGATGCTCCCGTGGGCGGCGTCCGCCAGTCGGCCACCGGCGGCGGCCAGCGCCGCCAGCGCGGCGACGGCCGAGGCGATCCACGGGCGATCGGTCGCCTGGGCGAGCCGTGCCCACCGAGACGGGCCCGTTGCCGTGGCGCGTGCGGCGGCACGGGCTGGGGAGCGGTGTGCGGCCTCGGAGATCTCCGGCACCGTGCCATGGTGCCGCGGAATTGTGAGGAGAACCTTGGAACCGGTTCCGCACGGCCCGTCCCGTTCCCGCCGGACGGGCCGATGCCGCGCGGGGGGAGCGGCACCGGCTCGTCGGACGGGGCGACCTGCACCGATCGGCCGGGCAGGGATCCGGCCGATCGGTGCAGGGTGCTCAGGCCCGGATCGGGTCTGAGGTCCGGACACCTCCGTCGGCGGCGGTGTCGGTCCAGCGGGCGCCGTCCCAGTAGCGGAGCTGGTGCCGTCCGGTGGGGTCCGTCCGCCACCCGGCCGGCGGTGCGGTCACGGGGGGATCGGCCGTGACCGCGATCGTCGGCAGGGAGCCATCGGGGCACAGGCCATCTGCGCCCAGGGGGGTCCGGAGGGTGGCGGCCGCGCGGGTGCCGAGGGGCACCGGGGTGGCCGCGTGGAGCGTGGCGTCGAAGCGGGCCAGGTGGTCGACGGGCGCCGGTGCCGCGCCGAAGCTCCCGAAATGGGGCCACGAGGCAACGGTGCTCGACGTGGCGACCGCCCGGGTGCACGGCGCCGTCTCGCCGAGGCCGTCGAGCGGGAGCGACGCGGCGCGTCCGGCCGAGGCGACGGCGACCACCGTGGGTCGGGCGCTGAAGACGTAGGCGACGAAGCCGACCACGGGGAGGACGGCGACGGACGCCAGGTGGAGGAGCTGGGACCGCCCCGCGGCGCGCCACGCCCACCGTGGCTGTCTGACGACGTCGGTGATGCCGACGGCCCACGAGGTGGCGACGGCGAGGCCGGCGATCCCGAGCGAGATGCCGGAGGTCGAGACGAGCTGCCCACTCATTTCTTCGTGCCCTCCCAATGTCAGGTCAACGGTGCGACGGACGAGAGCTCGGACGGCGGTAGTCCCCCGGTCTCCGGCTTCCCCGACGGGGGCCGGTCCGGGCACCGCGTCGTGTCGGTGCGCAATGGTGCTGCAGTTGATGACAATGGGTGGGCCGACGGGCCCGAATGAGTGTCGGGACCCTCCGGGACGATACCCCGGAGAGCGACACTAATAGTGTTTGTGCAAACGCGTGTTGTAGTCAAGGGGAGATCAACGGAAATTCCGCGCCCGGGGCGCTGGTCCGAGGTCGAGCGGCTCGAAGCGCTCGGCGACGAGGGTGACCGCCCCCTCCGCCATCACGACC
>JAJZJT010000251.1 GCA_021809995.1 Actinomycetes bacterium | reverse complement strand
GCTCGACCACGCCGGCGCCGCCGAGCCCCCCTCCCAGCCGGTCCGCCAGGCGCCCGACGGCCCATCCGCGCAACCCCCGAGCTGAGCACCGGACGGTGGACCGGCCCGTCGGACGAGCGCTCCGTCCGCCGCCGAGACAGCGGCCGGGCCCGAAGGCCCGGCCGCTTCCCACCCCATGTCAGGAACCCGCTGCCGGAACAGTGCCCGGAGCCCCCTCCTGCCGGAACCTGCCGGAACCGGTACTCACGCAGTCTGACCGATCGTCACACGAAAGTAAACACACGTTGACCACGTATGATGACGGGCCGTGGTCACCCGTGAGCACCGTCCGTGCTCGATCTGCTCGAGGTGCTCGGCGGCTCCGGGGGCAGCCGTCCGGCGGGTCGGCCGGGGCTCCCAGCGCGAGCCCTAAGGTGGGGCCCATGCGCCCCGACACGGTCCGTCAGATCGCTCGCCTCGTCGCCTGGGGCCGCGTCGGCATCGGCGTGACGGCGCTCGTCGCGCCCAGCGCGCTCGCCGCGCCCTGGGTCGGTCGCGGGGCGAGGACACCAGCCGCTCGGCTCCTCGCCCGCACCATGGCCGGGCGCGACCTGGCCCTCGGGGCCGGCGCGGTGCGTGCGCTCGCACGCTCCGACGACGAGGCCCGGGCGTGGGTCGCCCTCGGCGGCACGGCGGACGTGGTCGACACCGTTGCGACGCTCCTCGCCTTCGACGAGCTGCCGCGGCTCCGCCGGTGGGGCGTGCTCGCCCTCACGGCCGGTGCTGCCGTCGTGTCGCTGCGCGTCGCCGCCGACCTCGACGGGACCGCCGGCGCGGACGGCGACGCGGCGCTCAGCGCGACGGGATGACCGCGGACGCCGGCGGGATCACCCCGGGCCCGGTCGCCTCGCACCCCGCCCGGAGAGCCGGGTTGGCCGGCTGGGCCAGGGCCGGCGGGTGCAGGAACGTCGGCGACCCGTCGAAGTCGACCAGGTCGAGGAGATCGTCGGCCGCCGCGTCCCGGTGGGTGAGCGGAGGGAGGTTCCACTTCGTCTCGACCAGCTTGAGCACCGACGTGTGGTCGAAGACGACGTGGGAGACGTACCGCGCCCGGGCGTACGGGCTCACCACCCCGGCCGGCACGCGGAAGCCGTAGCGGTCGAAGCGACCGGGCACGTCGCCCGGTGCGAGGTCCGGCGGGACGGCGTCGGGCACGGCAGCCGGAGGCGGCGGGACGTGGTCGTAGTAGCCCCCGTGCTCGTCGTAGCTCCACACGAGCAGCGTCGTGGACCACTTCGGGCCGGCCATGACCGCCCTGACGACGCTCGAGAGGAACACGTCCCCGTACTGGATGTCCTGGGGGTCCTCCTCGGACTGCGTGCCGAAGTTCGGGTCCACGATGCTGAAGGCGGGCAGCGACCCCGAGGCGCAGTCCGCGTAGAAGCGGTCGACGTGAGCCAGGTTGGACGTGATCGAGGGCCGTGCGAGCAACGACACGTAGACGCCGGCGGTGGGCAGGGACGAGAAGTAGTTCTTCCACGAGATGTCGTGGGCGTCGAGCAGGTCGAAGATCGTCCCCCCGGGGGGCAGGCCGTGCGGCAGGACGTCGGCGACGAGGCCGAAGGACGTCCCGGAGATCAGGTAGCGGCGGTTCGGGAATGTCTGGGCCAGCACCGAGCAGAAGTAGCGGTCGGCGATCGGGAACGTCGACGCCAACGAGTGGGTGAAGGGCAGGTCGGCCCCGGTCCAGTAGCCCATGGAGACCGGGCCGGAGGCGCTCTCGACGAAACCTTGGAGCCGGCCCCGGTCGTACTGCTGGTGCGAAGCGTTCCAGGTCTGCGACGGCTTGCCGTGCAGCTGGCACGGCGTCGGCATGTGGAACGACCGCACCAGCTCGCCGTGGCCGTCGGGGTTCGTCGCGTCCGGTGCACCGTCGGCGCCACGAGGCAGGCCGTCGCCGCGCCCGAGCGTGCCCAGGATGTTGTCGTACGAGTGGTTCTCGAGCATCACGACGACGATGTGGTCGACTTGGGGCAGCTGGTCACTGCCGACCGGAGCCCGGCGGTTCGGGGGGACGCCGAGGGGAACGGCCCGGACGACCCGACGCGGCGCGGCCGCAGGTGCCCCACAGGCGGCGAGCAGGGCACCGCCGACGCCGCCCAGCCCGGCGGCGAGCACGGCACGGCGCGTCAGCCGCGCCGGCACCACGTTGCCTCCTGCCTCCGGTTCCCCGTCACCTCGCCCCATGGCCCCCTCCGCTCACCGACACCGGCGCGCCCGGCAGCGACCCCCCACCCTAGGGCGCCCGACCGACCGGGGCCCGACGGTTGCTCCGGTACGATCGGCCTGGCATGACCGTGCCTCCCCCGCCGTCCACCGCTCCCGGTCCGCCCATCGACGCCGACCGGGACGGCGACGACCTCCCCGACGACCTCCCCGACGGCGTCGCGCCGGCACCCGGCACCCGGCACCCGGGACCCGGGCGCGGGCCGGCTCTCCTCGTCGTGGCGCTGGCCACGGCCATCGTCGTCGTGTTCGGGGTCGCGTCGGTGTTCGCGTCGGGAGGCAACGCCCCACCGGCGCTGCGCTCGGTCACCCTCCCCGGCGGCACGTCGGTACGGCTCGAGCCCGGCACCACGGCCCTCCGGACCGCCGTGGTGGGCGGCCAGCCCCCGAGCGACATCCTCGGGAGCATCGCCGTGCCGGCCGGATCCCTCCACCTCTTCACCGCCAACGAGGGCCGGCTCACCTCGCACTACGACCAGACGATCACCTTCACGTCCCGCCTCTCGGCGAGCGAGGTCGTCTCGTTCTTCCGGACCGTCCTGCGTCACTACGGCTGGCGGATCGCGTTCACGGGCCCGGGCAACAGCCAAGGCATCACCGGCACCGAGGTGCTCGGCGAGAAGGCCAGCGCGGACGGCTACTACTGGGAGCTCGGAGCGATCGTCTCGCCGACCGCTCCCACCGGCACGACGCCGTTCGCCCTCGTCCTGTACGAGGTACCCCAGTCGGACTGACGTAGTCCGTCCGGCCTGCGCCGCGACCCCCGGTGGGCCGGCTCTCCCGGCGTCTCCGACTGGCGGAGCAGCCACGCCCACACGGCGAGGTTGGCCGGGTAGAGCAGGTAGCCGACCCGGGTGGCCGGCGCCAGCACGATGGCGGCCAACATCAATCCCGCGCACAGTCGAGCGAGGTCCGCGGGCGTCCTCGGCGGGTGGCGCCACAGCCGCCAGACCACGAACCCCGCACCCAGGACGGCGACCGTGACGACATAGGGGCGGTGGACGGCGGGGAACGCCGAGACCAGCAGGTGCCCCGGCAAGGCGCTCGCCGCCGGCGAGGCCACCCCGGCGAGCCCGAGCGGGAAGCGGACCACGTTGTCGATGAACGCCGATGGGTTCTGCAGCGCGATCGGGACGACGACGGGGACGACGACGGCGACCGCGGCGCCGAGGTAGCGCCCGACGGCCCGGCGCCCGTCACGGTCGCGAGCCACCCACAGTGCGAGGAGCACGAGCGGCCACGCGGTGAACTTGAGCGATGCCGCCGCTCCCATGGCGAGCCCGGCGAGCACCGGTCGGCGGCGCTGGAGGGCGACGAGCCCGAGCAGCATCAGCGCGACCACGGGCATGTCGTCCCCGCCTGTCGACAGCGGGAGCGCGGCCGTCGGCAGCACGGTGAGCGCTTGGGCCGCCCGCAGCCGAGCGTCGCTCTTCGGTCGAAGGCGCGACAGTGCGAAGAGGCTCACCGCGGCAGTGAAGACGAGGAATTGGAGGCGCGCGTCGGTGAGGCGCGCCTCGACCTTGCTGCCGGCCGAGAACCCGAAGAGGATCATGCCCGGCAGGTAGGGGTAGTAGAGCTCGTAGACCGGCTCGGCGCTCTGGTGGATCAGGATCCGTCCGTTGCGGTCGACCACCTGGTACGGGTCCTTGCCGGCGTCCGCTCGCACCCCGGCGTGCTCGACCACCAGCACCTCGGGCTGGACGTGTGCGGCGGCGTTGCCCTGCGCCGCCCAGACGACCTCGAGGCCCAGTGGCACGAGGGTCGCCCCGACGAGCACCACGACGAGGGCGCCCGCTCTGACCCACCGGACGACGGTGCGGTTCCGCCACCACCACCGAGCCGCGACAGCCGTCCCGACGGCCGCGACGGCGTAGGGACCGAGCGCCATGGCACCCCACTGCCGGTACAGGGGGATGCCGGCGAAGACGAGGGTGCCCAGCGCGAACAGGGCCGAGCAGCCGTAGACGATCACGTCCCGCTGGAGCGGGGAGGTCGCCCGGAGCCACCCGGCCACCCGGGCCGTCGGACCGCCGGGCCGCCCGACGACGCCCACCGCCGCCGGGGTCACCGGGGCCACCGTCTCAGCGCCTCTCGCCACGATCCCTGGGGCGTGGGCGGC
>JAJZJT010000250.1 GCA_021809995.1 Actinomycetes bacterium | reverse complement strand
CGACCTCCGGCCCGGGGGGCCCTGCGACCTCCGGCCCGGGGGGCCCTGCGACCTCCGGCCCAGGGGGCGGTGGCGTGACCGCCGTGGCGACCGGAGCCACCGGGACGCTCCCCCGCCCCACCGCCCAAGGCCGGGCCGCCTTCCGTCCCGTCGCCGCCCGAGGCGGCCGGGCCGCCCTGCCCGTCGTCGCCGTCGTCGCCGTCCAGCTGCTCTTCTTCCCCGTCCCGCCGGCCATCTGGGCCGAAGGGGCCGTCCTCGGGCTGCTCGGGTCCCTGATGGCCGTAGGGCTCGCCCTCGTCTTCCGGCTGAACCGGGTGGTGAACTTCGCCCAGGGGGACCTCGGGAGCGCACCGGCGGTGCTCGCCTACGGGCTGGTGGGCCTGTCCGGGGTCAACTACTTCCTGGGGCTCGCCACCGGCCTGGTCGCCGCCGTGGTGGTGACGAGCCTCGCCGAGGTGCTCGTGGTGCGCCGGTTCACCCGCTCACCCCGGCTCCTGCTCACCGTGGCCACCATCGGGATCTCCCAGGCGCTCACCGTGGGCGCCCTGCTCATCCCTCTGCTGTGGGGCTCGGCACAGCTCGGGACCGTCCGGGTCGGCTTCCCCTGGCACCTCTCGATCGCCGTCTCGCCCGTCGTCTTCGGCGCCGACGACGTCGTCGCCGTGGTCGTCTCCCTCGCCGCCCTGGTCGGGATCGCCGTGTGGTCCCGGGTGACCGAGCTCGGCATCGCCACGCGGGCGGTCGGCGACCGGCGTGACCGCGCCGCCATGCTCGGGGTCCCCGTCGTCCGGCTCCAGACCCTCACGTGGATCGTCGCCGGGGTCCTCTCCTTCCTCGCCGTGTTCCTGCGGGCCTGCATCGTCGGCCTCCCTCTCGACCCGACGTTCAGCCTGGTCTCCCTGGCCTCCGCCCTCGGCGCCCTCGCTCTCGGCGGGTTCACCGACCTCCCCCTGGTGGCGGCGGCCGCCGTCGCCCTCGGGGTGCTCGAGCAGGGTGTCGCCTGGGACCAGCCCGACCGCCCGACCCTGGTGCTCGCCGTCGTGGCGGCCGTCGTCGTCCTCGGCATGGTCGTCCGGGGCGTGAGCCCGCACCAGCGGCGACGCGAGTCGGCGCTGCCGGGGGCACTCGTGACCGTGGTCCCCGCCGTCCCCCGCGTCCTCCGCTCTCTCACCGAGGTCCGCCTGGCCACGGCGGTCGCGTGGCTCGTGCCGGCAGCGTTCGCTGCCACCCTGCCCCTGTGGTGCGGCCCCGGCCAGCTCCTCGAGCTCTCGACACTGCTGGCCCTCGGCCTGGTGGGGCTGTCCATCGTCGTGCTCACCGGGTGGGGCGGACAGGTGACGCTTGGGCAGATGTCCTTCGCCGCCACCGGCGGGGCGGTCGCCGCCCTCGCCCTCGGCGACTGGCACTGGGACCTCAGCCTCGCCCTCCTCGTTGCCGGCGTGGCCGGTGGCACGGTGGCCGCCGTCGTCGGGCTGCCGACGCTGCGCTTCGACGGCGTGTTCGTGGCGGTCACCACCTTGGTGTTCGCCCTCGCCGCCTCGGGGTACCTGCTCGACCGGGCCCAGTTCGGCTGGATCCCGCCCCACCAGCTGCCCGTGCCGGCGATCTTCGGCATCACCCTGGGCTCCCAGGCCAGCGTGTTCGCCATGTGCCTCGTCGTCACGGCGCTCGGCGTGGTTGCCGTCCGCGGCCTGCGCCACAGCCGCTCGGGGCGGGCGTGGCGGGCGGTGGGCACCAACGAGCGGGCGGCTGCCGGCTACGGCGTCGGCGCGGTCCGGGCGAAGCTCGGGGCGTTCTTCGTCTCGGGGTGCATCGCCGGGGTCGCCGGATGCCTGCTGGTGGTGGTCAACCAGCAGTACGTCGAGACGCCCTTCACCGTCCCCGAGAGCCTGCTCGTCCTCACCGCCACGGTGGTCGGTGGCGTGGGCTCGGTCGGCGGCGCCATCGCGGGGGCGGCGCTCCTCGAGGGGAGCGCGGTGTTCCTGCCCCCGGACTGGCAGCTCCTCCCGTCGGCCTTCGGCGTCCTCATCGTGCTCCTGGCCTTCCCCGGCGGGGCAGCCGGCGCGCTGGCACGGGGACGCGACCGGCTGCTCACGGTGGCGGCCCGCCGCCACGGCATCGCCCTCGAGGCGGCCGGCCCTCAGGATGCGACCGCCCTCGTCGGCCGACCTCCGGACCGCGACCGATCCCCGACGCCGGGGTTCGGCACGACCGCACACGACCCCACGACCCGCGCGCGCGAGCAGGGGGAACCGTGACGTCGGCCCCCGCTCCGGGCTGGCGGGCACGGCTGACCGGCGGCGCGCCGCTCTTCCCGCTGGTCGTCCTCGTCGTCCTCCAAGGCGCCGACCAGGCCCTCCAGAGCGCCATCGGCGTCCTCGTCCCCGAGCTGCGCGACGCCTTCGGGCTCTCTGACGCCGGCATCCTGGCGATCGTCGCTGCCTCCCTTGCCGCCGCCCTGCTCTGCACCGTCCCGGTGGCCTACTTCGCCGACCGGACGCGCCGGGTCACCCTGGCCCTGGCCGGTGCGGCCATCGGGTCGGCCTTCGCCATCGGCGTCTCGCTCGCCTGGACGACGATCTTCCTCGCCGTGATGCTCTGCGGGATGGCCATGGGCCAGGCGGTGATCTTCCCCACCCACAACTCGCTCATCGCCGACTTCTTCCCGGTGCGCGCCCGGACCCGGGTCTACTCGCTCCACCGGGCCGGTCTCTCGGTCGGCGCGGTGGTCGGCGTGCTCCTCGCCGCCGGGCTGGCCGACGCCTTCTCGTGGCGGGCCCCCTTCGTGGTCTTCGCCATCCCTGTCCTCGTCGTCGCCGCCATCGGCCTAAAGGTGCCGGAGCCGGCCCGGGGCCACTACGAGGCCCAGGCCCTCGCCGAGGAGGAGGCCGAGGAGGCGGCGCGTGCCGGCTCCGGAGCAGGGGCCGCCGGTAGCCTCGCCGCGGGGCCGGCGGCACCTCCGGCGGTGTCGACACCGGCGCCGGCGCCGGCGCCGGTGGAAGAGGAGCCCCCCTCGCTCGGCGAGGCGTGGCGCATGGTGTGGAAGATCGGCGTGCTGCGCCGGACGTTCGCCGCGCTCCCGTTCCTCGCTGCCGCCCTGGTCGGCTTCAGCTCGCTGGCGTCCCTGCAGTACCAGCAGACCTTCCACCTCGGCGTGCTCCAGCGGGGCCTCATCATCGCCCCCGTCCAGGTCTTCGACCTCGGCGGGCTGGTGCTCGGCGCGGCCATCGGGACGCGACTGGCCGCCCACAGCCGGCGGCTCGCCTTCCACCTGCTCGCCGTGTCGTCGTTCGCTGCCGCCGGCTTCGCCGTGCTGTTCGCGCTGGCCCCGAACGTGCCCGTGGCGTTCGTCGCCAACGGGGGCATCGACGCCGCCCTGGTCATCGTCGGTCCCGGGGTGCTCGCCTCGCTGTCCCTCGCCATCCCGGCCCGGGCCCGCTCCCTCGGCTTCTCCCTCGGGGCCCTCTTCGTCCTGCCGGGCCTCGTCGTCATCCCGATCGTCGGCGCGGTGGGCGACGCCGTCGGGCTTCGCTACGGGATGCTCGTCCTCGTCCCCGTCTTCGTCGTCGGCGGGCTCATCCTGGCGAGCGGGGGACACCTGGTCGAAGGGGACATCCGCAACGTGTGGACGTCGATGCGGGCTCGCAGCGAGATGGCCGCCCTCCGGCGCGAGGGAGCCCTCCCGCTCCTCGCCGTGCGCGACCTGTCGGTCGGCTACGACGGGGTCCGCGTGCTCGCCGGCGTCGACGTCGAGATCGCCGAGCGCGAGATCGTCGCCCTGCTCGGCACCAACGGCGCCGGCAAGTCGACCCTGCTACGGGCCATCGGCGGGGTCGCCGAGGCGGACGGCGGGGCCGTCGTCTTCGACGGGCGCGACATCACCCACGCCCCGCCCGACGAGATCGCTCGCTGCGGCATCGCCCAATTGCCCGGTGGCGAGGGCGTCTTCCCCGAGCTGACCGTGGAGGAGAACCTGCGCGCCGCCGCCTGGCAGGTCCGGGGACACCGGGGGGCGATCGAGGAGCACGTCCAGGCGGCCATCGACGCAGCCCCCCTGCTCGCCGGCCGGCGGCGCGAGCGCGCCGGGAACCTGTCTGGAGGCCAGCAACAGCAGCTGGCGCTGGCCATGGTCCTGCTCACCCGGCCGCGCCTCCTGCTCATCGACGAGCTGTCGCTCGGGCTCGCCCCGGTCGTCGTCGAGACGCTGCTCGAGTCGGTTCGGGCGCTGCGTGACGAGGGGACCGCCGTCCTGCTGGTGGAGCAGTCCGTCAACGTCGCCCTGTCGGTGGCCGACCGGGCGTACGTCCTCGACGGCGGAGCGGTGCGCTTCGCCGGCTCGTCGGCCGAGGTCGCCGCCCGGCCCGACCTCTTGTGGTCGATCTACCTGCGACGAGCCGTCCCGTCGGGGTCGGGGGCCGGGCCGGTGGCGGTGCGACCCGCCGTAGCCGACGCACCCGGGGAGG
>JAJZJT010000249.1 GCA_021809995.1 Actinomycetes bacterium | reverse complement strand
GCCTCGGCGAGGTAGTCGTCGACGCCGGCCTCCTGGGCGATCGCGGCCGCGGTGAGCGGGTTGTCGCCGGTGATCATCACCGTGCGGATGCCCACGGCCCGCAGCTGGTCGAAACGCTCGCGGATGCCCTGCTTGACGACGTCCTTCAGCTCGATCACGCCGAGCACCTTCGGGCCGTCGGCCACCACCAGCGGGGTCGACCCGGCACGGGCGAAGCCGTCGACGAGCTCGTCGAGCCCGTCGGGCACCTCGCCGCCCTGGTCGACGACCCACCGACGGACCGCCTCGGCTGCCCCCTTGCGGATCTGCCGGCCGTCGACGTCGAGCCCCGACATGCGCGTCGTGGCCGAGAACGGGACGAAGACGTGGTCCTCGCCGAGCTCGCGCTCGCGCAGGTCGAAACGCTCCTTGGCCAGCACGACGATCGAGCGCCCCTCGGGCGTCTCGTCGGCCAGCGAGGCGAGCTGGGCCGCCTCGGCGAGGGAGGCCTCGTCGACCCCGGGGACGGGCGCGAACGTCGACGCCATGCGGTTGCCCAGGGTGATGGTGCCCGTCTTGTCGAGCAGGAGCGTCTGGACATCGCCGGCCGCCTCGACGGCCCGGCCGGAGAGCGCCAGCACGTTGCGTTGCACGAGGCGGTCCATCCCGGCGATGCCGATGGCCGAGAGCAGCGCGCCGATCGTCGTCGGGATCAGGCACACCAGCAGGGCCACGAGCACCGTCACCGACACGGACGCCCCCGAGAACGTCCCGAAGGGACGGAGCGCCACCACCACGGGGAGGAAGACGAGGGTGAGGGCGGCGAGCAGGATGGTGAGGGCGACCTCGTTGGGGGTCTTCTGGCGGTCGGCTCCCTCGACGAGGCTGATCATCCGGTCGAGGAACGTCTGGCCGCGCTCGGCGGTGATCCGGACGACGATGCGGTCGGAGAGGACCCGCGTCCCGCCCGTGACCGCCGAGCGGTCGCCGCCCGACTCGCGGATGACCGGGGCCGACTCGCCGGTGATGGCCGACTCGTCGACCGAGGCGATGCCTTCGACGATGTCGCCGTCGGAAGGAACGAGGTCGCCCGCCTCGCACACGACGAGGTCGTCGCGCGCCAGCTCGGCGGCGGGCACGCGTTCCTCGTCCCCCGAGCCGGTGAGGCGCCGCGCCATGGTCTCCGAGCGCATGCGCCGCAACGTCTCGGCCTGAGCCTTGCCCCGGCCCTCGGCCACCGCCTCGGCGAAGTTGGCGAAGAGCACAGTCAGGGCCAGCCACACGGTGATCGACCATGCGAACACCGAGGGGTGGGCGATCGCCTCGAAGAGGGTGACCACGGTGCCCACCAGCACGACGAACATGACCGGGTTGCGGACCTGCACCTTGGGGTGGAGCTTGCGGAACGCATCGAGGGCGGCGGGGCCGAGGATCTCGCTGTCGAAGAGCCGTCGGGGCTTGGCGACCCCGTGGGGACGAGGGGCGTCGCCGCCGCCTGCCGGGGGCGTCGTCGTCGGGGCCGGGGTCGTGTCCCCGGGATGTGGCGCGGCCATCTAGAAGAGCCTCCCGTGGCTGAGCTGCTCGACGATCGGCCCGAGTGCGACCGCCGGGAAGAAGGTCAGGCCACCCACGATGATGATGACGCCGATGAGCAGCCCGGTGAACAGCGGGGTGTCGGTGCGGAAGGTGCCGAGCCCGGCCGGGACGACCTCCTTCGCGGCCAGGGTGCCGGCGAGCGCCAGCGTGGGCACGATGATGGCGAAGCGCCCGAACAGCATGGCCACGCCGCCGGTGATGTTGTAGAAGGCAGTGTTGCCCGACAGCCCGGCGAAGGCGGAGCCGTTGTTGTTGGCCTGCGACGTGAAGGCGTAGAGGATCTCCGAGAAGCCGTGTGGCCCGGCGTTCAGCGGCCCCGCCCGCCCGGCGTGGACGGACGTGGCCACGGCGGTGAGCACGAGCACCACGAACGGCATCACGAGGACCGCGAAGGCGGCGAGCTTGACCTCGCGGGCCTGGATCTTCTTCCCCAGGTACTCCGGTGTTCGCCCGATCATCAACCCGCCGATGAAGACCGTGATGATGGCGAACAGGAGGATCGTGTAGAGCCCGCTCCCGACCCCACCCGGGGTGACCTCGCCGAGCATCATGCCGGTGAGGAGGGCGAACCCGCCCATCGGGGTGTAGGAGTCGTTGGCGCCGTCGATCGAGCCCGTCGAGGTCTGGGTGGACGAGACGTTGTAGAGGGAGGACGACAGGGGGCCGAACCGTGCCTCCTTGCCCACCATGTTGCCCTGCGGCTGGGCCACGGCGTGGGTGGCGGTGACGGCCGGGTTGGGCTGGGACTCGGCGAAGGAGGCGACGCCCAGCCACGCGCCGAAGATGATCGTCATGGCGGCGAGCACCGCCACGCCCTGGCGCACGCTGCCGACCAGCTTGCCGAAGGTGTACGTGAGCGCCACGGGGATGGAGAGGAGCAGGGCGATCGACAGCAGGTTGGTGAGCCCGGTGGGGTTCTCGAAGGGGTGCGCCCCGTTGGCGTTGAAGAACCCGCCGCCGTTGGTCCCGAGCTGCTTGATCGCCTCCATGAAGCCGACCGGGCCCCGGGCGATCGTCTGGGTGGCGCCGTCGAGGGCGTTGTGGACGACCGCTGGTCCGCCCAGGGTCTGCACGGCGCCCTGGCCCACGAAGACGATGCCGGCGAGGAAGGCGATGGGAACGAGCACGTAGAGCACGCCGCGCACGAGGTCGACCCAGAAGTTGCCGATGGTGGTCGAGCCCCGTCGGGCGAACCCCCGGATGAGGGCGACGGCCACCGCGATGCCGACCGCCGCGCTCACGAACTGCTGGACCTCGAGGACCGCCATCTGCGAGAAGTACGACATGGTCGACTCACCCGCGTAGTTCTGCCAGTTGGTGTTGGTGACGAAGGACACCGCCGTGTTCCACGACAGTGCCGGCGGTACGGCCCCGAGGTGCTGGGGATTGAACGGGAGCGAGCCCTGGACCCGGATGAGCAGGTACGAGAGCAGCACGGCGACGGCCGAGAAGACGAGGAGGGCGCCGGTGTAGCGGGTCCAGCCCTGCTCGGCCTCGGGGTCGACGGAGAGCAGGCGGTAGAGGGGACGCTCGACGAACCGCAGGTAGGTGACCCGCCCCTCGTAGACGCCGGCCAGGTACGAGCCGAGGAACCGCCAGGCGAGGGCCAGGAGGGCGAGGAGGACGACGATGGTCCAGAAGTAGCCCATCAGAACCACTCGGCCTTGAAGAGAGCCACGCCCAGGTAGGCGAGGAGCACCACCGAGAGGGCGAGCAGGATGCCGTCGGTGACGCTCACAGCCGGTCGAGCCCCCAGACCAGGCCGAGCATGGCGGCGAAGAAGGCGAGCGTCCCGAGAACGGCGATCAGGTCTCCCATGGGACCACCCTGGCGGACGCGCCGTGAACCCGGTGTGAACGCGGGCCGCGCCGCCGTGAACAATTCGTGAACGCCGCAGCGGGCGCTCGTACCGGCTCGGGCTGTCCGGTGTGCCCCGGGCCCGTTGTCGCGCCGACCAGCCGGGCTCAGCCGGGCTCAGCCGGGCTCAGCCGGGCTCAGCCGGGCTCAGCCGGGCTCAGCTGGGCTCAGCCGGGCTCAGCCGGGCTCGAGGGCGTAGCCGATGCCCGGTGCCGTGCGCACGAGCCGGCCGTCGGGGTCGCCGAGCTTGCGCCGGAGCCGGTAGACGTACACGCGCAGGTACTCGGTCTCGCTCCCGTACTCGCTGCCCCAGACCTTCCCCAGGATCATCTGGTGCGTGCAGACCTTGCCCACGTTGCGGGCGAGGTAGGCGAGGAGGTCGAACTCACGCGCGGTGAGGTCGACGGGCTCGCCGCCGAGGGAGACTTGGTGGTGGACGAGGTCGACGGCGAGCGACCCGGCCGTGACCACCTCGTCACCCGGTGCCGTCTCGGCCGGGCGATGCCGGAGGGCGGCGCGGATGCGGGCCTCGAGCTCGGCCATGCCGAAGGGCTTGGTCACGTAGTCGTCGGCGCCGCCGTCGAGGGCGGCGACCTTGCGCTCCTCGAGGCCGATGGCCGAGAGCACGATGACCGGCACGTCGCTCCACTGGCGGACGCGGCGGCACACCTCGAGGCCGTCGAGGTCCGGCAGCCCGAGGTCGAGCACCACCACCTCGGGGCAGGCGAGGGCGATCTTGGAGAGCCCCTCCTCGCCGGTCACCGCCACCGACACGTCGTGGCCGCGTGCGGCGAGCCCCACCCGGAGCGCCCGCAGGAGGGAGCGGTCGTCGTCGATCACGAGCACCGTCGCCATGCTCAGGGTGCCGCGGTCCCGGCGGCGGGGAGGGTGGTGACGGCGGGGCCGGCGGCCGGGCCGGCGGCGGGCAGGTTGGCGGCGGACGGCAGGGTGAAGCAGAACCGTGCACCGCCCCCCGGTGCGTCCTCGACCCAGATGCGCTCGCCGTGGGCTTCCACGAACGCCTTGGCGATGGCGAGG
>JAJZJT010000248.1 GCA_021809995.1 Actinomycetes bacterium | reverse complement strand
CCGGGCCCCGCCCCTGACGCGGCCACAGGCGCCGACCCGGCCACCGAGCGCGCCCGGTTGGCCGGAGAGGGCATGGTCCTCGCCCACTGGGCCCGCCACGACCCCGACCGGGCGGCCATCCTGTCGCCCAACGGCGACCGCACCTTCGGCGAGCTCAACGCCCGGGCCAACCAGGCCGCCCGGGCGTTCCGGCGGCTGGGGCTCGGCGCCGGCGACGCCGTGGCCCTCCTGTGCGGGAACCGCCCCGAGTTCGCCGAGGTGCTCGCCGCCACCCAGCGGGGCGGCTTCCGGCTCACGCCGGTCAACTGGCACCTCACCACCGACGAGGTCACCTACATCGTGGGCGACTGCGAGGCGAAGGTCCTCGTCAGCGACCGCGCCCACGCCGAGATCGCCGCCGCTGCCGCCCGCTGCCTCGACGACCCTCCGATCATCGTGGTCGTGGGCCAGCCACTCGAGGGGACGGTGAGCTACGACACCCTGGTCGCCGCCGAGGAGCCCGGCGACCTCGAGGACCCGTGCCTCGGGTCCTCGATGCTCTACACGTCGGGCACGACCGGCCGGCCGAAGGGCGTCCACCGACCCCGGGGGACCACCAGCTCGGCGTCGCTCGGCATCTTCGGGTACCGGGAGGACGGCAGTGACCGTCACCTGTGCACGGGACCGCTGTACCACGCCGCCCCGTTGCTCTTCTCGCTCGTGGTCCCGCTCACCTACGGCGTGGGCGTCGTCGTGATGGAGCGCTTCGACGCCGAGGAGGCGCTCCGCCTGGTCGAGCGGTACTCGGTCACCCACACCCACATGGTCCCGACCATGTTCCACCGGCTGCTGTCGCTGCCCGAGGACGTGCGCGACCGCTACGACGTGTCGTCGCTGCGCTCGGTGCTCCACGGCGCGGCGCCCTGCCCGGTGGTCGTCAAGCGGCGGCTCATGGAGTGGCTCGGCCCCGTGGTGTGGGAGTACTACGCCGCCACCGAGGGGCTCGGGACCTTCGTCGACCCCGAGACGTGGCTCGCCCACCCGGGCACGGTGGGCAGGCCGCTCGTCGAGGGGATGGTCGTCGTCGGCGACGACCAGGGCCGCCCGCTGCCGCCCGGCGAGACCGGGCTCGTCTACCTACGGCCGCCCCCAGGGGCGGCGTTCGAGTACTACAAGGACCCCGCCAAGACGGCCAGCACCTACGTCGGCGAGTACTTCACGCTGGGCGACGTCGGGCGCTTCGACGACGAGGGCTACCTCTACCTGACCGACCGCTCCGCCAACCTGATCATCTCGGGCGGCGTGAACATCTACCCGGCCGAAGTCGACGCCGTCCTGCTCGAGCACCCGGCGGTGGGCGACGTCGGCACGATCGGCGTGCCCGACGACGAGTGGGGCGAGGTGGTCCTGGCCGTCGTCGAGCCGCAGCCGGGGACGATCGCCGGGCCCGAGCTCGAGCACGAGCTCCTCGCCTTCTGCCGCCAGCGCCTGGCCCACTTCAAGTGCCCGCGCTCGGTGGCCTTCGTCGACCACCTGCCGCGCCACGACAACGGGAAGCTCTACCGCGCCGTGCTGCGAGAGCGCTTCGCGGCGAGCGGCTCGTGAGAGGGGACCGGTCAGAGCGACGGGTGCGCTGCCTTTGCCGTCCACTACCGTCGCGACGGCCGGGGGGCCTCGGGCCCCGGCCGGACCGGCCCGTACCCGATCATCCGACCCTGGGGGGAGCGCCATGACCGACACCACGACGAGCGAGCAGGCGGCACCGAGCGGCGAGGGCGCCCTGGCCGAGCTGCACCGGTGGCTCGAGGCCAATTGGGACCCCGACCTCACGGTCGGCGCGTGGTGGGAGCGCCTCGGTCTCGCCGGGTGGTCGGCGCCGACCCTGCCAGCGAACGCGTTCGGACGAGAGCTGAGCCGCAACGACGGGGTCCGGGTGGCGCAGGCCATCGCCGAGTTCGGGGCGCTCGGGGCGCCGGCCGGCCTCGGGCTCCTGCTGGCCGCGCCGACGATCGCCACCCACGGCACCCAGCAGCAGATCGACACCTACGTGCGCGACATCGTGACGGGGCAGCGGGCCTGGTGCCAGCTGTTCTCGGAGCCGTCCGCCGGCTCCGACCTGGCGGGACTGCAGACCCGGGCCGTGCGCGACGGCGAGGAGTGGATCGTGAACGGCCAGAAGGTGTGGACGTCGGGAGGCCAGCACGCCGACCTCGGCATGCTGCTCGCCCGCACCGACCCCGACGTCCCCAAGCACCAGGGCATCACCTACTTCGCCATCGACGTGCACCAGCCCGGCGTCGACATCCGCCCGCTGCGCGAGATGACCGGCCGCTCCCTGTTCAACGAGGTGTTCCTCACCGAGGCCCGGGTCCCCCACGACGCCGTCATCGGCGGGGTCAACCAGGGCTGGGCCGTGGCCAACACCACGCTCGCCAACGAGCGGGCCGGGCTCGGCTCGGGTGGTGGCAACGGGGCCGGCGGCATCGCCCAACCGGGCACGGTGGTCGGCGACCTCGGGCGCCGGGCGGGCGACTTCGTGCGGGCAGGCGGCGGCCGCAGGAGCGAGAGCTCCTCGCTGCGCGCCATGCGCGGCGGCGCAGGCGTCCTCATCGACCTGGCCCGGGCGCTCGGCCGCGTCGACGACCCGCTGGTGCGCCAGGGGCTCGCCCGCCTCTACACGTGGGGGGAGCTCGGGCGCTTCAACAGCCTCCGGCTGAAGGCGGCCAAGGAGGCCGGCTCCGACGTGCCGGGCATGCCCAACATCGCCAAGCTCTCGATGAGCCACATCATGCGCCTCTCGCGGGACCTCGGCCTCCAGATCGCCGGCCCGGCGGGGACGCTCCACGGCTACGACGACGAGCAACGCGCCACCCTCGGCTCCGACGGGGTCCACCCGCTCGTCAACCTGGTCACCGAGATGGCCCTGCTCGCCCAGGCGCCGCCCATCTACGGCGGCACCGACCAGATCCAGCGCAACATCCTCGGCGAGCGGGTCCTCGGGCTCCCCAAGGAGCCCAACAACGACCGCACGACCCCGTTCTCGGCGCTCCCCAAGAACGCGTGATGGCCGACGTCGACTGGGCGAGCACGGCCGACCCGTCGGCGGCGGGCATGGACGCCGACCGGCTCGAACGGCTTGCCGAGCACTTCCGCACCCGCTACGTCGAGCCCGGCAAGCTCGCCGGGTGCCAGCTGGTCGTCGCCCGCGGCGGCTCGGTCGCGTACGCCTGCTCGCTCGGGCTCATGGACCGCGAGCGGAAGCGGCCGGTCGCCCCCGACACGATCTGGCGCATCTACTCGATGACCAAGCCGCTCACGTCGATCGCCCTCATGCAACGCTACGAGCGCGGCGACTTCCTCCTCACCGACCCGGTGTCACGGTTCATCCCCGAGTGGCGGGACCTGTTGGTCGAGGTCGCTGACGGCGACGGCGGCACGCGTCTCGTGGACCCCGAGCGGCCGATGAACGTCCGCGACGCCCTCATGCACACGACCGGGCTGGCCGGCGCGGTGGTGCCGAGCCACCCGCTCGACTACCGCTACGCCCAGGCCGTCCACGAGCAGCGCTCGGGCATGACGCTCGAGCGGGCGTGCGCGTTGCTCGCTGACTACCCGCTCAAGTTCCACCCCGGCACGCGATGGAACTACGGGCTGTCCACCGACGTGTGCGCCCGGCTCGTGGAGGTCCTCTCCGGCAAGCGCTTCGACCACTACCTGGCCGACGAGGTCCTCGGCCCGCTCGGCATGACCGACACCGGCTTCGTGGTGCCCGACGAGGCCGCAGCGCGCTTCGCCGCCTGCTACGCCTACCGCAAGGGAGGTGAGCCTTCCCTCCTCGACGACCCGGCGACCAGTGCCTACCGCCGGCAGCGGTCGTACCTGTCGGGTGCCGGCGGGCTCGTGTCGACCACCGGGGACTACCTCCGCTTCTGCCGGATGCTTGTGGCCGGGGGCGAGCTGGACGGGCGGCGCGTCATCGGCCGCAAGACCCTCGAGCTCATGACCGGCAACCACCTCCCCGGCGGGACGGACCTTCGCCACCTGGCCACCGGCGGCTTCGGCGAGTCGGGCTTCGACGGCGTGGGCTTCGGCCTCGGCTTCGCCGTCAACCTCGGGCCTCAGGCCACCGCGGGCGTCGGCTCGGCCGGCGAGTACTCGTGGGGCGGCGCGGCCAGCACGGCGTTCTTCGTCGACCCCGCCGAGGAGCTGACGGCCGTCTTCATGACCCAGCTCATGCCGTCGACCTGCTACCCCATCCGCTCCCAGCTGCGCTCCCTCGTCTACCAGGCCATCGCCGACTAGCCCGCCCGCCGGGGTCGAGCTCCGCACGCTCGGCGCGCCCTCGGGCGGTCGGGCCCACGAGCGAGCCACGTGCGAACCACGACCGGGAGGGCCGGACGCACCCGACGCTTCCCCGGTACGCGCCCAGCTGACGGCGCCCCCGGCCATGGCGGTCACCGGGCCGGGCCGGGCCGGGCCTGGCCTGTCCCGGT
>JAJZJT010000247.1 GCA_021809995.1 Actinomycetes bacterium | reverse complement strand
GTCCCGGCGAAACCCGGCGACGAGCTGGTCACCGACCTCGACCTCGGCCCCCAACAGGTGACGGACGACGCGCCGGCCGCCCGGATCCAGCACCTGCGGCACACCTTCGACCCGGCTTGCGACAACGACCACGAATGCCCAGGACAACGACGCCATCGACGGCGCCTGCACGCCCGGCTCGACGTTCAAGCTGGCCACGGCCCCAGCCGCCCTCGGCACCGGGCTGTGGCCGTCCGGGCGCACCTACGACGACACGGGCGCCTACACCGTGCCGAACTGCCAGGGCACGAGCTGCGTCCTCCACAACGCCGGCGACGAGGCCCTCGGTCCCATCGACATGTCGACGGCCATCGCCGCGTCGGACGACGCCTTCCCCTGCAACCTCGGCGCCCAGTTCGCCCTGGCCCGGTCCACCTACGGTCCGACGCCGGTCCAGGACGTGGCCCACCAGTACGGGATGGGCGTCCTGACCGGCATCGACCTTCCCGGGAAAGCCCAGGGCCGTATCGACAGCCAGGCCGAGCGCCAGAAGCTCCACGCCCTCGACCCGGCTGCCTTCCCCACCACCACGTGGTTCACCGGCGACAACGTCGAGCTGGCCTTCGGCCAGGGACGACCGTCATCAGCCCGCTCGAGATGGCCGTCGCGTACGCGACCTTCGCCAACGGCGGGACCCGCTACGCCCCCGAGGTGGTGGCGGGCGAGGCGGGCACGGCCGACACGGCGCCGGGCAAGGAGCCGACCGGCTGGTTCGTCGGCTTCGGCCCGGTCTCCGGCCCGCAGGACGTGGTGGCGTGGGCCATCGACCAGGCGGGCTACGGGGCCGGTACGTGCGCGCCGGTCGTCAACGCCATCTTCGACGACCTGGCCAAGGACCTGGTGGGACCCCCTGCCGTGCCGCCCGACCCCGCCGTGGTCGCCTCGACGGCCCCCGTGCCGCCGCCGCCCTCCCCTACGCAGCTGACGATCGGCCAGGCCCTCGCCCCCGGCCAGACCTGACCGGCCAGGCCCGTGCGAAGACCCGACCCGATCTCCGGGGACGACCCGGCGCGAGGCCGGGCAGGGGCAGATGACTGGCAGGCCCGGTGGCACCCCGTACACTGGGCCGGGAGATGGAGTCCCTCTGGCCACGCATCGAGCCCCTGTTGTCGCAGGTGAGCAAGCCGGCCCGGTACATCGGCGGCGAGCTCGGGGCTCGCGACCCGTCCCACCGCCCCGGGCAGGTGGCCTGGCTCCTCGTGTACCCCGACACCTACGAGATCGGCCTGCCCAACCAGGGGCTCCAGATCCTCTACGAGCTGCTCAACGAGCGTGACGACGCCGTCGCCGAGCGGGCCTACGCCCCGTGGGTGGACATGGAAGCCGCCATGCGGACGGCCGGCGTGCCGCTCTTCTCCCTCGAGCACCACGAGCCGGCCGGCGACTTCGACGTGCTCGCCTTCAACCTCTCCGCCGAGCTGGTCGCCACCAACGTGCTCAACTTGGTCGACCTGGCCGGGCTGCCGGTCCGGTCGGCCGAACGCGACGGCTCGCACCCGCTCGTCGTGGCCGGGGGCCACTGCGCGTTCAACCCCGAGCCGCTCGCCGACTTCGTCGACTGCTTCGTGCTGGGGGACGGCGAGGAGGCGGTGGGGGAGCTCACCGACGTCCTGGTCGCCCACCGTGCCCGCCACGGGTCGGGACCGGGCTCGGCGGAGGACCGGGAGGCGCTGCTCCGGTCGCTCGCCCAGGTGCCCGGCGTCTACGTCCCCTCGTGCTACGAGGCGGTCTTCGGGCCGCCTCCGGTGGACGGGTCTCCGGCGCCGCTCACCGGTGTCGTGCCCCGCTACCCGGAGACGCCCGAGCGGGTGGAGAAGCGGACCATCGCCGACCTGGGCGCGTGGCCGTACCCCAAGGAGCAGCTCGTCCCGCTGATCGAGGTCGTCCACGACCGCCTGAACGTCGAGGTCTTCAGGGGCTGCACGCGCGGGTGCCGCTTCTGCCAGGCGGGCATGATCACCCGGCCGGTGCGCGAGCGCCCCGCCGACCAGGTGCGGACCATGGTGGCCGCCGGCCTGGCCCGGACGGGCTACGACGAGGTGGCCCTCACGTCGCTGTCGACCGCCGACTACTCGGGGATCGAAGAGACGGTCCAGGGCATCATCGACGACCCCGCCTGCTCGGGCCAGGTGTCGGTGAGCCTCCCCAGCCTCCGCGTCGACGCCTTCACCGTGGCGACGGCCGCCCAGATCCAGCGCGTCCGGCGCACGGGGCTGACGTTCGCCCCGGAGGGCGGCACGTGGCGGATGCGCCAGGTCATCAACAAGCTCATCCGCGAGGAGGACCTCTACGCGGCCGTGGAAGCCGCCTTCGGCCAGGGTTGGCGGCGCGTGAAGCTCTACTTCCTCATCGGCCTGCCCACCGAGACGGACGAGGACACCCTGGGGATCGTCCGCCTGGCCAGCCGGTGCGTCGAGATCGGCCGGCGCTACCACCGCTCGGTCACCGTCACGGCCTCGGTCGGGGGCTTCGTGCCGAAGGCGCAGACGCCGTTCCAGTGGTTCGGCCAGAACACCGTCGAAGAGCTGACGCGCAAGGTGCACCTGCTGAAGGACGCCGCCCGCGGGGTCCGCGGCCTGACCGTCCGGTGGCACGATCCGGCGGCGAGCGCAGCCGAGGGGATCGTGAGCCGCGGCGACCGGCGGATCGGAGCCGTGATCGAGCACGTATGGCGCCACGGAGGCACCTTCCAGGAGTGGTCCGAGCACTTCGACCTCTCGCTGTGGACCGATGCCCTCGCCGCCGCGGGCCTGTCGCTCGAGGGCACCGTGTACCGCCACCGGGGAGAGGACGAGGTCCTGCCGTGGGACCACCTCTCGGCCGGGCTGCACCGCGACTTCCTGTGGCAGGAGTGGCTGGACGCCCTCGAGGCCCACGGGCTGCCCGACTGCCGGTGGACCCCCTGCTACGACTGCGGGGCGTGCACTGGCTTCGGTGTCGAGCACGTCGTCGCCTCGGCGGTGCCGCCCGCCGGCGGCAGCCAGGGGACCGGGCAGGACCTCTCCCGAGGCGGCGAGGTCCCGGTGCGCTTCGTGGCCGGCGTGGCCAGCGTGGCCGGCGTGGCCGGGCGAGCGGGGGACTGAGGTGCGCGTCCGGTTCCGGTACGCCAAGCTCGGCAAGGTCCGCTTCACGAGCCAGCGGGACGTGGCCCGGATGTGGGAGCGGGCGGTCCGGCGCGCCGCGCTGCCCGTTGCCTACAGCGAGGGCTTCTCGCCCCGTCCGCTGCTGAGCTTCGGGCTGGCCCTGCCTACCGGGGCCGAGTCGCTGGCCGAGTTCGTCGACGTCGTCCTCGACGAGGGACGTGTCGAGGCGGCCGACATCGAGCCCGCCGAGCTCGTCGCCCGCATCGGGCCGTTCCTGCCCGATGGTGTCACGGTCCGTGCCGCCGCTGGCGTCTCTGGCGGCGGCTCGTTGCAGCACGAGGTCACGGCGTGCCGGTGGGAGCTCGCGCTCACCGGCGCCACCCGCGGGGACGTGGCCGATGCGGTGGCGTCCTTCACGGCGGCGAGCTCGGTGCCGCTCGTGCGCGAGCGCAAGGGGCGCCAGGCCGAGGACGACCTCCGCCCCGGGGTGCGCGAGCTGTCGGTCGACGACGGCAGGGGGGGCGAGCGGGTGGTCGTGCTCGCCGAGGTGGCGACGCAGCCGAGGGGTGTCCGCCCCGGCGAGCTGGTGCGAGCGCTGGCGGAGCGAATGGTGGACGCAGGAGGGCTGGCGCTGGCGGGCGCCTGCCGGACAGCACAGTGGATCGAGCGCGACGGGAGCCGGTGGGAGCCCCTCGGCGACGAGGGCAGGATCGCCGAGCCCGTCAGCGCCGGGGCCGCCTGGGAGCGGGCCTCGTGACGAGCATCGGAAGGGAACGCGATGACAGAAGCGACGGCTGGACAGCCGGTGGGAAGCCCGGCACGGCCGCAGGACGGCGAGCAGCCAGGCGGCGCCCCGGCCTCGGTCGGCGAGGGGGCCCGTACCGGGTCGGAGGATAGCGCCGGCCCGGCTGACCGGGGCAGCCCCGTCCGCACGAGCGACGGCGTCCCTGCCGGGGGGGAGCCGGCTGGTGCGGGCGCAGGGCCCTCCGCCGAGGGCGGCACGACGGGTGAGCAAGGACAGCGGTCACCGGCGCGCCGCCGCCGTGGCTCACGCGGCAGCCGAGGGCGGGCGCGGCCTCAGGGTGGCACCTCGGGCTCGACCGGTGGTGCCGCTGACGCCGAGAGCGGCGGCGCGGACGAACCTTCTTCCGGCGCCACTCGGTCCACCACCGCAGGCGCCGGCGGGAGCGCCAGGGGCGGGAGCGGCGCTCCGGTCGAAGGTGCAGGTCCCGCTCCGGGAGACGGCCCAACCGTCCCCAGGGCGACCGGAGGTGCCGGGCGGACCGGACCGGCTGCCGCGTCGGCCACCCGGGCGGGAGTGGACGTCGCCCCCCCGGCAGCGGACGGCGGCGCGTCGAGCC
>JAJZJT010000246.1 GCA_021809995.1 Actinomycetes bacterium | reverse complement strand
CGACCGCTCCGACCGCTCCGGCCGCTCCGACCGCTCCGACCGCTCCGACCGCTCCACCGCACGCCACCACGTGCGCCCCGGCGTCCTCGGCCACGCGGGCGGTGCCGTCCTGCGACCCGTCGTCCACCACGAGCACCTCGTGGACGAGTGGCACGCCCCCGCCATCGCCCGTCAGGGAGGAGACGAGCTCGGTCACGATCCGGCCCACCGTCGCCGCCTCGTCGCGGGCCGGGATGCACACCGACACCCGTCGCCCGTCCAGGCGCTCGACGAGCGACCGGGCGTCGAAGGACCCGGGCGGGTAGAGCGGACCGGCGCTCGCCGGCGCGCGTTCGTCCTGCGCGGCACGCTCGTCGTTCACCGCGTGGAGCATAGGGGGGCACCTCGGGGCCGACGGCCCGCATTGACGTGGCCGGCCCGTATCGTCCACCATAGGAAGATCATCCAGAGCGGCCGAGGGACGGGCCCCGTGACGCCGCGGCAACCAGCAGACCCAGCTCGGAGCGAGCTGGCTTTCTGCCAGGTGCCAATGCCCGATCGATGAGGAGGCGACGTGGACTTCGTTTCTGGGCTGCGCTGTCGTGAGTGCGGGCGCGCCTATCCGGCCGAGGCGCTCCACGTGTGCGACTTCTGCTTCGGCCCCCTCGAGGTCACCTACGACTACGAGCGCATCGCGTCGGTGGTCAGCCGCGAGCGCATCGCCGCCGGTCCACGGAGCATCTGGCGCTATCAGGACCTCCTGCCGGTGGCCGATGCCGCGCCGGTCGACCTCGGTGCCGGCTTCACCCCTCTCGTCCGGGCCGACCGGCTGGCCGCCGAGCTCGGGCTGGGCGAGCTGTGGATCAAGGACGACACGGCCAACCCGACCGGCTCGTTCAAGGACCGGGTGGTGTCGGTGGCGCTGACCAAGGCCCGCCAGCTGGGCTTCAAGGTGGCCGCCTGTGCGTCGACCGGCAACCTCGCCAACTCGGTCGCCGCCCACGCGGCGCGTGCCGGCATGGAATCGGTGGTCCTGATCCCGGCAGACCTCGAGCGGGCCAAGGTCACCATGACCGCCGTCTACGGCGGGACGGTTGTTGCTGTCGAGGGCACCTATGACGACGTCAACCGGCTTTGCGCCGAGCTCACCAGCGAGCACCCGTCGTGGGCCTTCGTCAACGTCAACGTCCGTACCTACTACGCCGAAGGCTCGAAGACCCTGGCGTTCGAGGTCGCCGAGCAGCTCGGGTGGCGGGCCCCCGACCACGTCGTCGTCCCGATCGCCTCGGGGAGCCAGCTCACCAAGGTCGCAAAGGGGTTCGAGGAGCTGGTGAAGGTCGGCCTGCTCGACGGGGAGCCGTCGGTGCGGATCTCGGGTGCCCAGGCGGCCGGGTGCGCGCCGGTGGCCACCGCGTTCGCCGAAGGCACGGACGCGGTTCGTCCTGTCAAGCCGCACACCATCGCCAAGTCGCTCGCAATCGGCAACCCGGCAGACGGGTGGTACGCCTTGGAGGCGATCCGCCGATCGGGCGGGGCGTGCGGCGCTGTCACCGACGAGGAGGTCCTCGAGGGGATCCGCCTGCTCGCCCGCACCGAGGGGATCTTCGCCGAGACGGCGGGCGGTGTCACCATCGCCACGCTGGCCAAGCTGGCGGCCGAGGGCGTGGTCCGCTCGGACGAGCGGGTGGTCGCCCTGGTGACCGGGCACGGCCTCAAGACGGTGGAGGCCCTCGCTGGCGTAGTGGGGCCGACCGCTACCATCGCCCCGACCCTCGACGCCTTCGACGCTGCCGTCGACCTGGGCGCCGAGCCCGACCAACCTGCTGCCGACGGCGCCCACGGCTCCGGTGGCACCGATGCACCGAGGAGCGCCCGATGAGCGTGAAGATCCGTGTCCCCGCCCAGCTGCGCACCCTGACCGGCGGTGCCGGCGAGGTCGCCGTCGACGGGGCGACGGTCGGCGAGGCGCTGAAGGCGCTCGATGCCGCCCACCCCGGGTTCGGCGAGCGCCTCTTCGACGAGACCGGCCAGCTTCGTCGCTTCGTGAACGTGTTCGTCTCCGACGAGGACGTCCGCTTCCTCGACGGGCTTGCCACCCCCGTCGCTGAGGGCCAGACGGTGTCGATCGTCCCGGCCGTCGCTGGCGGCTGACGCCCGGGCCCGTCTCCCTTCGCCGTCTCCCGGCGGCGATCGCCTCTCGCGGGGACCAGGCTCCCTGGCCAGTGGCTCGGGGCCAGAAGGGGCAGGTCCCAACGACCGCCGCCGGGTTGTCGAGCCCGGGCGCTGTTGCATCGTCGGTCGGATCGTGGTTTGCTGTTAGCACTCGACAGCGCAGAGTGCTAACGCCTTGGAGCAAGGGCGCCCGTCAGCGGGTTGCCGACGAACGACCACGGAGGAACACCTGATGGCCAAGTTGATCACCTTCGACGAGGAGGCCCGTCGGTCCCTCGAGAGCGGGATGAACAAGCTCGCCGATGCGGTGCGCGTCACCCTCGGCCCGAAGGGCCGCAATGTCGTCCTCGACAAGAAGTGGGGCGCGCCGACGATCACCAACGACGGCGTGTCGATCGCCAAGGACATCGAGCTCGAGGACCCCTTCGAGAGGATCGGTGCCGAGCTCGTCAAGGAGGTCGCGAAGAAGACCGACGACGTCGCCGGTGACGGGACGACCACCGCGACCGTGCTTGCTTGGGCCATGGTCCGTGAGGGCCTGCGCAACGTGGCCGCCGGCGCCAACCCGATGTCGCTCAAGAAGGGCATCGAGGCCGGGGTCGAGGCAGCGGTGACCTCACTGCGGGGCATCGCCCGCGAGACGGACTCGAAGGGCCAGATCGCCCAGGTGGCGTCCATCTCGGCGGCCGACACGGAGATCGGCGAGATGATCTCCGAGGCCATCGACAAGGTCGGCAAGGACGGCGTCATCACCGTCGAGGAGTCGCAGACCTTCGGCATGGACATGGACCTCGTCGAGGGCATGCGCTTCGACAAGGGCTACATCTCTCCGTACTTCGTCACCGACCCGGAGCGGATGGAGGCTGTCCTCGAGGACGCCTACGTGCTCCTCGTCGGCTCGAAGATCTCGGCCGTCCGGGACCTCCTCCCCGTGCTCGAGAAAGTCATGCAGGCGGGCAAGCCGCTCGCCATCATCGCCGAGGACGTCGAGGGCGAGGCGCTGGCCACCCTCGTGGTCAACAAGATCCGCGGCACCTTCCGCAGCGTCGCCGTCAAGGCCCCCGGGTTCGGTGAGCGCCGCAAGGCCATGCTGCAGGACATCGCCATCCTGACGGGTGGCCAGGTCGTCACCGAGGAGGTCGGGCTGAAGCTCGAGAACATCGGGCTCGACCTGTTGGGCCAGGCCCGCAAGGTGGTCGTGACCAAGGACGAGACGACCATCGTGGAGGGCGCCGGCTCCGACGACGAGATCAAGGGCCGGATCAACCAGATCAAGACCGAGATCGAGAACACGGACTCGGACTACGACCGGGAGAAGCTCCAGGAGCGCCTGGCCAAGCTGTCCGGCGGCGTGGCCGTGATCAAGGTCGGCGCGGCCACCGAGGTGGAGCTGAAGGAGAAGAAGCACCGCATCGAGGACGCCGTCTCGACGACCAAGGCTGCCATCGAGGAGGGCGTGGTCCCGGGCGGCGGCGTGGCCCTGCTGCGGGCGCAGACCGCCGTGCTCGACGCTGCGGGCAAGCTCGAGGGCGACGAGGCCACCGGCGCTCGCATCGTGGCGCGGGCTGTCGAGGAGCCGCTGAAGCAGATCGCCGTCAACGCCGGCCTCGAAGGGGGCGTCATCGTCGACAAGGTGCGCAACCTCCCCAAGGCGACCGAGGGACTGAACGCCGCCACCGGCGAGTACGTGGACCTCTTCGACAACGGCGTCATCGACGCTGCCAAGGTGACCCGATCGGCGCTCCAGAACGCGGCCTCCATCGCCGCGCTGTTCCTGACGACCGAGGCGGTCATCGTCGACAAGCCCGAGCAGTCCGCGCCGGCGATGCCTGGCGGCGGCATGGAGGACTTCTGACCCCTCCGGGTCAGCGTGGTCGAGGTGGGGGGGCGCCCTTCGGGGCGCCCCCCACGCGCGGTACGCCTGGGAGTTGCGATGACGACGTGGTGAGAGGCCTTCCCGGGGCGTTCACCGTTGACGTGCGAGAGGCAGGTGCCCCTGGGCGTCCCGGTCGGCAGGCGATGCCAGGACCCGCCGGCAACGGCGGTTCGAGGGGGTTGCTGGCGGCTCACCTCCCACGGGAGGTTCCTTCGACCTCGACCCGGTGCCCTGATGTGCTGAAGGAGCGACTCGCTGCACCCGCAGGAACGCTCCGGTGGGACCGGCCCTGATGGTCAACGACCTCGCCTCCCGTCCGGGGCGCGGGCACCAACTTCCGGGTGGGCGACGTGACCATCCGTCCGACCACCTCGATCGGTGGTCCAGGATGCGGCTGCGTACGAAGGTCGTCGGGCGCCACGCCACGCCACGCCACGCCACGCCACGCCACGCCCAACGCCACGCCCAACGCCACGCCCCAGC
>JAJZJT010000245.1 GCA_021809995.1 Actinomycetes bacterium | reverse complement strand
CGTGGGCCCGTGGCGGGGCGTGGCTGTCCCGACGTCGCCGGGGGGCCACGAGGTCCGGGTCTTCTTCCGTTACGTCGGCCAGCCCCGCTGCGGCGAGGCGGCGAGCCGGGTGACGGTGGGCGAGCGCGGCCTCGTCCGGCTGCGCTATCGGGCGCCCGCCCTCATCACGTCGGCGGGCACGCTCGACCTCCTCACCTAGGCCTGCCGGACCGCGGGGCCGGTGTCCCCGGGTCCCGTACCGGCGGCGGCCGCCACGGCTCTCCCGCCCGGCGCCGCCCTGCGTGCCCGCCGGCGCCCCGCCAGCCAGCCGGCCACCAGCGCGATCCCCGACAGCGCGAGCACCGGCGCGCTGCCGAAGCGCACGTAGAGCGTCCAGCCCCGACGGAGGGCGAGGTCGGCGAAGACGACCTGGCGAGCCCCGAGCACCGAGCGCTCGAGGAGCCTCCCGCGGTTGGTCACCGCCGCGCTGTAGCCCGTCGGGGCGGCCTGGACGAGGTCGCGACCCTGCTCGACCGCCTGGACCTCGGAGGCGGCGATCTCTTGGGTGGGGACCTGGCCCGTGGCGTACGAGGAGGTGTTGGTCGGCACGATGAGGAGCCGGCCGCCGGCCCGCACCGCCGAGCGCCCGCGGTCGGCGAAGAACACCTCGAAGGAGATCATGGTGGCGAGGGGTGCGGCCGGGGTGGGCAGCAGCCCCGAGCCGTGCCCGGGGACGGCGTTCAGGGGGACCGCCGACAAGCTGGCGAAGTGGGCGAAGAAGCTCCGATAGGGGACGTACTCCCCGAAGGGGACACGGTGGACCTTCTCGTAGTGGGAGACCACCCGGCCCGACGGGCCGAACGCCACCACCTCGTTGAGGAAGTGGGTCGACGACACCGTCTCGGTCACCCCGACGACGAGCGTCGTGTGCAGGCTTCGGGCCAGGTCGGCGAGCACCTGCTGCTCGGGGGAGTCGGCGAGCAGGGTGTCGAGGGCGACGACGTCCTCGGGCCACAGGACGAGCGCCGGCGCGTGCCCCCCGTCCTCGCGCTGCATGAGCCGGGTGGCGGCGAACTGGGCGGCGAGGACGACGGACGGCGGCACTCGGTGCCCGTCGTGGAAGCCGCGTCGCCCTCCGCCCTGGACGGCGGCGACGGTGAGGTGGCCTACCGGTGCACCGCCGTCGGGAGCGACGGCACCGACGAGGGAGGCGGCGACGACCAGTGCCACGCCGACCGCGCCGACAGCGAGCGCCCGCCCGGCGAGGCTCGTCCCCGCGCGTCGTCGGCTCCCATCGGTCGCGGCGCGCCGCCCCCGGGCACCGCGCCCGCGGGTGAGTCCCCACTCGACGAGTGCGCCGACGCCGACGCCGCCGACGTAGACCGCCAGGGTGAGGGCGAGCGGGCCCCCGAGGCGGGCCACCCCGAGGACCGGGCCCCCGGCCTGGCCGAGGAAGACGCCGCCGATGGGCAGGCCACCGAACGGCCAGCTCATCCGCGCTGCCTCGGCCAGGGTCATCGCCGCCGGGAACGCGAGGGCGCGTGCCCCCCGCCCGGTGGCGGGGACGACGAGCGCACCGAGGGCGACGAAGAGGGCCTCGATGAGGATCAGGACAACGGCGCCGGGCGTCGAGAACGCCCGGGCCCACTCGAGACCGGGCACGTAGCAGCCCAGCCCCGCCAGCCAACCCGCCCACGCCCGGGTCCGCGGCCGGAGCCCGGCGAGACGCCACCACAACAGGCCGGCCGCGGGGAACGCCACGATCCAGAAGCCCCACGGGGGGAGCGAGAGCGCCAGGCCGACACCGGCGACGACCGACGGGACGGCGATCGAGCCGCGTCGTCGCCGCGGCGGGGCCAGCCGCCGCTCGGACGGCGCGCCAGAGGCCTCGTCCGAGCGCCGCAGGGGCCGAGCGAGGAGCTGCACGCGAGCCCCGTCGTCCGGTCCGGTCGTGCCGGGCGCTCCGGTGTCGCCGCCGGGGCCGGGGCCGGGGCGCATCCCGTCGCTCACCCGCTCCCCGGCTCCGGTCGGCTGGCGACGGCTTCCCGCACGCTCCGGGCGGCTGCCCGGCCGCTGCCGACGCACGCCGGGACGCCGACGCCCCGGTAGGCAGCACCGGCCACGGCGAGGGCCGGGAGCTTGCCGACGGCTTCCTCGACGCGTGCCACCCGCAGCAGGTGGCCGGGGCGGTACTGCGGCAGCGCGTCGACCCACCGGGTGACGAGGGCGTCGGGGGCGAGCGGGCCGGTCCCGAGGATCTCGGCGAGCTCGGCGGACACCGCCGCGGCCAGCTCGTCGTCGTCGAGATCGGCCGGCCGGTCGTCGCCCGCCCTCCCTGTCGACGCCCGGACCAGCAGCTCACCGTGGCGGCGCAGGTGCGGCCACTTGAGGGACAGGTAGGTGCAGCCGGTGACGAGCGCAGGTCGCCCGCCCACGTGCTCGTTCCGAGGGACGAGGAACCCCGTTCCGGCGAGCGAGCCGGGAACGGACGCCTCGGGGATGGCGAGCGTGACGACCGTCACCGACGCGTACTCGACGCCCTCGAGGAGCTCGGCGGCGGCGGGGACGTGCGGGCGGAGCAGCGAGGCGGCCGGACCTGCCGGCACGGCCAGCACCACGCCGTCGGCGTCGACGTGGTCGCCCGCCGGGCTGCCCGGAGCGAGGTGCAGTCGCCACCGGTCGCCGACGCGCTCCAGTCGCTCGACGGCGCTGTCGACGTGCCGGGTGGCTCCCCGGGTGGCGAGCGCACCGTCCACCGCCTCGGCCAAGCTGGCCGTGGACGAGCGCAACGACCAGAAGACCGGAGGTGGCGCACCGCCCTGTGGGGGCTCGGCCGGGCCGAGCTCGCTGGGACGGGCCGAGGCGCGCGTGCCGGCCTCTCGCAATCGGCGCATGAGGCTCCCGGTCTGCGAGGCGGCGGCGAGGAGCACCGGCACCGTCGCCGCCGCGCTCAGCTGGTCGGGGTCGCCGGCGTTGATGCCTCCGAGCAGGGGGCCGACGAGGCGGTCGACCACGGCCCGCCCGAGCCGGTCGCCGACGAGGGAACCGACAGCGGCGTCCCCCAGCACGGGGTGGGCCCGGGCGCGGGGGACCACGACGTCGAGGGCGGCGCGAACGAGCTCGGCCGGCGAGAACATCCCCGAGCGGACGAGCGGGCCGAACCGGGTGGGGATGCCGAGGTGCAGACCGCCGGGGAGCTGTCGGAGCCGCCCTCGGGCGAGCACGGACGCGCCGCTCTGGCCGGGGGCCACCAGCTCGTCGCCGAGGCCGAGCTCGCGGCAGAGCTCGGTCGCCTCGGGCCGGCGGGCGAGGAAGGCGTCCGCGGCGAGGTCGACCCGGCGGCCGTCGAGGTCCACCGACCGGAGCTTGCCGCCCGGCCGCCCGGCCGCCTCGAGCACCACCACGTCCACCGGGGGACCGTCGGCCGTCTCGCTGGCCAGCTCCCAGGCCGCGGCCAGGCCGGCGATCCCCGCGCCGACCACGGCGACGACCGGCCGCGTGGTCCGAGCCGCCCTGGTCGGGGTGGTCACCGGTCCTCCAGGCCGCCGGGAGCGGACGCCGCGAGGACGACCCGGGCGAGCAGCTCGACGAAGGCGGGCGCCGTGTTGAGCGACGCCGTGCGGGCGAAAGCGAGGCCAGCCCGGCGCGCCGCCGCCGCCGCCTCGACGTCGAGGTCGTAGAGGACCTCGAGGTGGTCGGCGACGAACCCGACCGGGCAGACGGCGACGGCGCCGACCCCTGCTCGGGCGAGGCGGTCGAGCTCGCCGAGGAGGTCGGGCCCGATCCACGCCTCCGCCGTGCGTCCTGCGCTCTGCCACGCCACGCCCCAGGTGACGTTCGGCCAGCGGTCCAGCTCGAGGAGCGCGGCGACGTCCGTGGCCGATTCGTGGACCTGGGCGGGGTAGGGGTCCCCGGCGGCGACGACTCGCTCGGGAAGGCTGTGGGCGGTGAAGAGCACGGCCGCTCGGCGCGGAGCCCCCGCCGGGTCCCGCTCGACGCCGAGGGCGGCGAGGGTGGCCGCCGTGCGCTCGGCGAGCAGCTCGGCCAGGCCGTCGGCCCGGTGCCACGAGGTAACCGGTGTGAAGGTGACCGGGCTGCCGTCGCCGTGCGCGCTGGCCAGCGCGGCCGCCGCCCGCTCGAGGTACTGCCCGGCGCCGAGCGACGACTGGTGGGGCGTGAGGACCAGGCCCACCACCGAGGACACGTCGGCAGCCACGAGCGCTGCGGCGGCCTCCTCGATCGAGGGTGGCGTGTGCTTGGCGCCGTAGCGGACGACGAAGCGCCCCGGAGCCAGTGCCTCGAGCGCCTCGGCGACGCCGGAAACCTGGTCTCGTGTCCGCTCGGCCAGGGGCGACGTGCCGCCGATGGCCTCGTAGCGACCGACGAGCTCGGCGAGGAGCTCGGGCGTGGGTGGGCGGCCGCGGCGGATGGACGTGTAGAAAGGCTCGACGTCGGCGGGCGTCGCCGGTGTGCCGTGCGCCATCACGAGCACCCCGACCCGCTGGCCGGTCACGTGGCCACCCCCGGCGCCCAGA
>JAJZJT010000244.1 GCA_021809995.1 Actinomycetes bacterium | reverse complement strand
ACCATCTTGAGCCCCGACACCCCGGAGAAGACCGTCGTCGTCGACGGCGTCAGCCATCAGTGGGACACCAACAACCTGAGCGCGAACCTGAACGACTGCCCCAACAACGGGACAGCGGCGATCCCCCCGAACGGCGTGGTCTTCGTCCAGAACGCCACGCCGGGCCAGACGGTCGCCTGGGCCAACCCCTTCGACGACCCGGTGTCGAACTCGACCACCAACGTGACGGCGAGCCCGTCCGCGCCGTCGCCGTCCCAGCCCGTCACCTTGACCGCCACCGTCACCTCGGCGAGCCCGCACCTCGACGCCGGCGCCACCGTCTCGTTCTCGGAGACGACGTCCCAACAGGTCTGCTACTTCGGGGGGTGGTGGTGCACCACCCAGACGTCGACGTCGGTCATCTCGGGCTGCTCGGCCCAGACCCTGTCGACCCCGGTCGCGGTCTCGCCGGCGACCACGCCGGCGACGTACGAGGCGACGGCGACGTGCTCGACCACCGAGGCGTCGACCGGCACCGGGGGGTTCTCGGCGACGTACTCGGGCGACTCGACGACGACCTCGTCGTCGGGGACCCTCGGGCACACGTCCACGCTCACGCCGTCGACGACGTACGGGCCCGACGCCCAGGTGTCGGCGGGCGGGTGCGGCGGGTGCTACTACGGCGCGACCTCGCAGCCCGACAGCGAGGGCGACGCCTTTGTCAACGGCAACCTCTCCGGCGAGCTCACCATCGGCACCGCCAACGACATCGTGATCGACGGGAGCATCACCTACAACGATTGCTCGTGGGAGAGCTCGCCCGGCGCGGCCGCCGGGTCGGGTACGCCGTCCCAGAGCTACTGCCCGTTCAACCCCGGCGGGACGAACGACACCCTCGGGCTGATCGCCGACAAGTACGTCGAGGTCAACCACCCCGTGTCGCCCTCGAGCGGGAACCTGCTCCCCGCCTGCCCGTCGAGCTCGCCCGGACCGCTGTGCAACCCGGCTGACGGCACCGGCAACGTGACCATCGACGCCGCCGTCCTCGGACTGAACCAGTCCTTCGTCGTCAACAACTACACGGTCGGCCCTCCGGAGAACGAGCTGATCGTCTACGGGTCGATCCAGCAGTTCGCCCGCGGCCCCGTCGGGACGTTCAGCTCGAGTGGGATCGTGACGGGCTACGTCAAGCACTACACGTGGGACCCGCTCCTCGACTTCCTCTCCCCGCCGAGCTACCTGGTGCCCACGATGCCGTCGTGGCAGCTCGGCTCCTCGTCGGGGACGGTGGTCTCGCCGACCTCGGGATCCTGCCCGACCATGCCAGCGCCGGTCGGCAGCGGCGGGAGCCCGACCTCGTCCTACTGCGGGAGCGCGAGCGGCGGCCTGCCCAACTACGCCTGACGGCGAGGAGCAGGGCGCGTCCGGCGCCGGGCGCGCGCTTGCAGCACCCGTGCCCGGGTACGTCCCGGCGCCCGGTAGCCTGGCACCTTCATGCCCCAGGTGACCCGAGACGACATCCGCAACGTGGCCATCGTGGCCCACGTCGACCACGGCAAGACCACCCTGGTCGACGCCATGCTCTGGCAGTCCGGCGCCTTTCGGGCCAACGAGACGGTCGCCGAGCGGGTGATGGACTCGGGCGACCTGGAGCGCGAGAAGGGCATCACCATCCTCGCCAAGAACACCGCCGTCGTCCACGGCGGGGTCAAGCTCAACATCGTCGACACCCCCGGCCACGCCGACTTCGGCGGCGAGGTCGAGCGCGGCCTCACCATGGTCGACGGTGTGCTGCTGCTGGTGGACGCCTCCGAGGGCCCGCTCCCCCAGACCCGCTTCGTGCTGCGCAAGGCGCTCCGGGCCCGCCTGCCGGTGGTGCTGGTGGTCAACAAGGTCGACCGCCCCGACGCCCGCATCACCGAGGTCGTCCACGAGGTCGAGGAGCTCTTCCTCGACCTCGATGCCGACGAGGACCAGATCGACTTCCCCATCCTCTACGCCAACGCCAAGGCCGGGTGGGCGGCGACCGAACCGGGCGTCGAGGGCACCGACCTCGAGCCGCTCTTCGCCGCCATCCTCAGCCACGTCCCCGCTCCGGTCTACGACCCCGACGCCTCGCTGCAGGCCATCGTCTCGAACCTCGACGCGTCGCCGTACGTGGGCCGACTCGCCATCTGCCGGGTCCGCCACGGCACGCTGCGCAAGGGTGCGCCGGTCGCCTGGTGCCGGCTCGACGGCTCCATCGAACGGGCCAAGGTCACCGAGCTCTACGTCACCGACGCCCTCGACCGGGTGGAGGCCGACGAGGCGGGGCCGGGCGAGATCGCCGCGGTGGCCGGGATCCCCGAGGTGACCATCGGCGAGACCCTCGCCGACCCCGAGGACCCCCACGCCCTGCCGGCCATCACCGTCGACGAGCCCAGCCTGTCGATGACCATCGGCATCAACACGTCCCCGCTGGCCGGCCAGGACGGCACCAAGCTCACCGCCCGCCAGGTCCTCGGGCGGCTCGAGACGGAGCTCGTGGGCAACGTGTCGCTCCGGGTCCACCCGACCGAGCGCCCCGACGCATGGGAGGTACAGGGCCGCGGCGAGCTGCAGCTCGCCGTCCTCGTCGAGACGATGCGCCGCGAGGGCTTCGAGCTCACGGTCGGCAAGCCCCAGGTCGTCGTGCGCGAGATCGACGGGGTCCGCCACGAACCGATGGAGCGGGTCGCCGTCGACGTCCCCGACGAGTACCTCGGCGTCATCACCCAGCTGATGGCCTTGCGCAAGGGCACGCTCGTCGAGATGGTCAACCACGGCTCGGGGTGGGTGCGGATGGAGTACCGGGTGCCCGCCCGAGGCCTCGTGGGCTTCCGGACCGAGTTCCTGACCGAGACGCGGGGCACCGGCATGCTCCACCACGTCTTCGACGGCTTCGAGCCCTGGCACGGCGAGCTGAAGACCCGCCGCAACGGCTCGATGGTGGCCGACCGGCGCGGCGTGACGACCACCTACTCCCTCATGAGCCTGCAGGAGCGGGGCATGCTCCTCGTCGGGCCCGGGGTCGAGGTCTACGAGGGGATGATCGTGGGCGAGAACGCCCGAGCCGACGAGATGGACGTGAACCCCACCAAGGAGAAGAAGCTCACCAACGTGCGCTCCTCGACCGCGGACGAGCTCGAGCGCCTGACCCCGCCGACCATCCTCTCGCTCGAACAGGCCCTCGAGTTCATCGCCGAGGACGAGTGCGTCGAGGTGACCCCGAAGGCCGTCCGGCTGCGCAAGGTCGTGCTCGACCAGGCGACCCGGGGACGGCTGCGCAGCCGGGCACGGCGCGACTCGGCCTGAGCTCGGCCTGACGGAGCTCCGCCTGACGGAGCTCCGGGGGGAGGGCTCGAACCTCCAACATCCGGCTCCAAAGGCCGGCGTTCTGCCGATTGAACTACCCCGGACCGAGACCGCCGGCGGCGGCGGCGGACGGCCCCCAACGCTACCGTCCGGCTCACAGGCGGGCAGCCGGGCAGCCGGGCAGCCGGGCGGGCGCCCCGGGAGCACGGCCCTGCCGCTGGCGGGACGAGGCACCCCGGTAGGCTCCGCGCACGATGAAGATCCTGGTGGTCGACGACGACCCAGCCGTGCGCGGGGCGTTGAACCGGGCGCTCCGCCTCGAGGGCTACGAGGTGGCCGTGGCGCCCGACGGCCCCGACGCGCTCGCCGAGCTTGCCATCCGCCCACCCGACGCCGTGGTCCTCGACATCGGGCTCCCCACTGTCGACGGCCTCGAGGTGTGCCGTCGCATGCGGGGAGCGGGCGATGACACACCGGTGCTCATGCTGACTGCCCGCGATGCCATCGACGACCGCGTCCAGGGGCTGGACGCCGGCGCCGACGACTATCTGGTCAAGCCGTTCGCCCTGGCCGAGCTGCTGGCCCGCCTGCGTGCCCTCCTGCGCCGCCGCAACGACGACGACAGCGCCGAAGTGCTGCGCTTCGCCGACCTCACCCTCGACCGGGCGAGCCGCGACGCCCGCCGGGGCGACCGCCCCTTCACCCTCACCCGGATCGAGTACGACCTGCTCGAGCTCCTCATGCTCCATCCCCGCCAGGTGCTGACCCGCGAGGTCATCCTCGACCGTGTCTGGGGCTACAGCTTCGACTCGGGGACCAACTCCCTCGCCGTCTACGTCGGCTACCTGCGACGCAAGACCGAGGCCGAGGCCGAGCCCCGGCTCATCCACACGGCGCGCGGCGTCGGCTACGTCCTGCGCGAGCCATGAGCACCATCCCCCCGACTCCGTCTGCGGCGCCCCTCCCGCCGCCGGGGCCACCGCAGGGCGACCCGTCCGGGCCCGCACCGCAGGGGCCACCGCACGGAGAAGGGCCGGCGCACGGAGAAGGGCCGCCACCCGAGTGGGCCCCGCCCCCTGCGGCGGAAAGCGAGCACCCACTACCGGGCTGGACGTCACAAGCCCCCCCCGGCCCCCGAGCAAACCCCGACAGCCGGTCAGCCGGCCCCCTCGTCGGGGCGCCCCCGGCGCCCCCGGCGCCCCCGGCGCCCCCGGCACCC
>JAJZJT010000243.1 GCA_021809995.1 Actinomycetes bacterium | reverse complement strand
ATCGGGACCCGCGCCGGAGCCCCGGCCGGTCCCCCGGCGCCCGCGCCGGTCGCCTCCGGACCGTCGGGCCCGCCTGGCGCCAACCTCCCCGACCCTGCGCTGAACCCCTACTTGCAGTGCGTCGTACGCGTCGAGTCCGGGGGCAACTACGGCGCGGTGTCGCCGAACGGGCTCTACATGGGGGCCTTCCAGTTCAGCCAGCCGACCTGGAACGCCGCTGCCCTGGCTGCCGGTCTGCCGAGCCTCGTGGGGGTGCCCCCGAACACGGCGTCGAAGGCCGCCCAAGACACGCTCGCCGTCACGCTGTTCGCGCTCGACGGCCAGCAACCCTGGGTCGACAGCTGCCGCAACTGACCCACGGTGGAGCTCGGTGGCCCGCTGGCGTGGGCGACGCCGCGGCTACCCACCGGCCGGACCGTCATCCCGTCGGGGGCCCTCCCCGGTGGCGGTCAGCCGCTGGACGCGACCGGGCCACCAGAAGCGCCAGCCGCGCAGGGCGGCGATGGTCGGGATGATCCTGGTGGCCAGCAGGTTGGCGGCCAACAGCACCCCGATGGCCACGGCCAGCCCGATCTCCTCGAGCAGTTGGATGCCGGTGAGGACCAGCGAGGCGAACGTCCCCGCCAGGATGAGCGCCGCCGCGAAGACCGCTGGGGACCCGTACAGGATGGTGTCGCGCGCCGCCTGGCGAGGTGCATGCCCGGTGGCGAACTCCTCGCGCAGGCGCGCCGCCATCAGGATGTTGTAGTCCGTCCCGACGGCCATCACGAAGATGTAGACGACGATCGGCAGCACGAAGTCCAGCCCGCGGTACCCGGCCCCGTCCAGGAAGACGAAGGAGATCGACCCGAGCGTGGCCACGTAGGTGACGACGACCCCGCCCAGGACGTAGAGCGGCGCCACCAGGGCCCGGAGCAGCAGCCCCAGGATGACGGCCACGATGACGATCGCCAGGGGGATCACGAGGCGGAGGTCGTGGTCGAGGGCGGCGCGGATGTCGACCACCTGCGAGGTGGTGCCACCGACGAGGGTCGTGGCCCCGGCGACGGAGCGCCGGGCGGCGGCGTCCAGGGGACCGGTCACGGTGGCGATGGCGGCGGGCGAGTAGGGGTCCTCCCGCAGGATCACCTCGATCAACGCGTCGTGCCGGTCGGACGAGTACTGGGCCGGGACGACGAGCCCGACGCCGTCGACGCTGGCGAGGCGCTGGGCGAAGGCGTCCACCGACACCGGGTCGAGGGGGCGCCTGCCCACCACGAAGAGCTGCGTCGGCCCCAGCACGCCAGCCGGGAAGTGTGCGGCGATCGTGTCGTAAGCCTGTTGGGACGGCGTGCTGGACGGCAGCTCGGCCAGCTGGTTGTAGGTGGTGGTGTACCGGAGGAGACCGAGAGACAGCCCGCCGAGCACGAGCACGGAGAGCGCGAGCACCAGCCCGGGGTGCCGCGACGCGTCCCGGGCGATCAGCTGGGTCCGGGTGCGGCGACCCTCCACCGGCAACCGTGGTGTCGACGGCCAGAAGGCGCTGCGCCCGAGCAGCGTCAGCACCGCGGGCACCACGGTCAGAGAGGTGACGAGCATGAAGGCCACCCCGATGATCAGTCCGGGAGCGAGCGTCCGCAGCTCGCTCAGGCTGGACACCGACAGGGCGGCGAAGGCGGCTATGACCGTCCCGGCCGCCGACGTGACGACCGCGCCGGCCCGGGCGACGGCGAAGCGCAACGCGTCGAGCGCGCTGTCCCCGCGTGCCACCTGCTCGCGGTACCGGAAGACGAGGAAGACGAAGTAGTCGGTGCCGACACCGAACATGACCACGATCAGCAACGGGGCCATCACGGGGCCCACCTGGTAGTGGAACCAGTCGGCGAAGTCGGCGGTCAGCGCCTGCGCCGCCTGGTGCACGATCCCGATGAGCACGATGGGGGTGACGGCGAGGACGACGCTCCGGAAGACGAAGCCGAGCAGTACCAGGATGAGCAGCACGGTGGCGACGTCGATGACGGTCTCGGCTCGCGAGAACTCGGCCGTGGAGTCCACGCTGATCGCCGCGTTGCCGGTCAGGCCGGCGACCAGTCCGGTCCCGGTGAGCATGCGGTCCGTCCGCCGTCGGAGCTCGGCCACCGCCGCGTTGGCGGCGGGTGCGCCCACCTGCCCGGCGAAGGCGACTTGGACGATCTGCACCTTCTTGTCCGGAGCGAGGTACGCGGACGAGGTCGTGACCGACGAGACGGCGGCGAGGCGCGACGAGGCGAGCTCGACGGCCAGGCGGCCGACCTCCGCACGATCGGCGGCATCCAGCCGGCGGTGGTCGGCCCGCGAGACCACGATGCTCCCCGACGCCCCCGCCTCGGCGGGGAAGGACCGTGCCGCCACCGCCTGGGCCCGGACCGACTGATAGGAGGCGGGGAGGAACGAGGAGTTGTTGTTGGAGGTGAAGCCGCCGAGCGCCGGAGAGAGGACCACGGCGACCACGACACCGAGCAGCCAGGCGCCGACGACCGGCCACGGATGGGCGGTGACCAGGCGGGCCAGCCACGTGAACACGGTGCTCCCCGCCCTCCCCGCCGGATCGCTCCCCGCCCTCCCCGCCGCGCTCATGCGTGAGCCCGTCGCCCGCGGCGGGCAACCCTGGCCGCGGCCCTGCCATGCGCACCGGCCCGGACGAGGTCGCCTCGTCCGGACGACCCGCCTGTTCGGGCGGGGACGCCCGCCGGGTCCATACCGACCAGCATAGGGACCGCGGCCCTGCCGCTGGCGCTCCCGCCCGTGGCCGGGCGAAGCTACGAGGGTGGCCGAGCCCCCCGTCGTGGAGCCGTTCGTCGTGATGGCCAAACCGGTCGGGCCGACGTGCAACCTCGACTGCAGCTACTGCTACTACCTGCCCACCGCGGGACGGGTCCCCTCGGCGCCGGGCCGGATGGCCGCCGACGTGATCGAGGCCTACGTCTCCGCCATGGTCGCCGCTGCGCCCGGGCCCGACGTGCACTTCGTCTGGCACGGGGGCGAGCCCACGCTCGCCGGCCTCGACTTCTACCGACGCGTGGTCGCCGTCCAGCGGGCGGTGCTCCCGGAGGGATGGCGGTGCGTCAACAGCCTCCAGACCAACGGGACGCTCCTCGACGACAGCTGGGGCGCCTTCCTCGCCGAGGAGCGCTTCGCCGTCGGGCTCTCCCTCGACGGACCGCCCGCCCTCCACGACGCCGGCCGTCCCGACCGACGGCACCGTCCCACCCACGCCCGGGCCTTGCACGGCCTCGCCGTGCTGCGCGCCCACGGCATCGAGCCCGACGTCCTCTGCACGGTGAACGCGGTCAACGCCTCCGCTCCGCTGGACGTCTACCGCTTCTTCCTCGACCAGCGCGTGCGCTGGGTGCAGTTCCTACCGGTCGTCCAGCGCTCGCCCGCCGGCGGCCTGTCGGCACACAGCGTGACCGCCGCTGCACTCGGGACGTTCCTCGGCACCGTCTTCGACGAGTGGGTACGCCACGACGTCGGCTCGATCGGGGTGCAGACCTTCCTCGAGCCGCTCCTCCCGCTGACCGGGCGGCAGCCGACGCTGTGCACCGTCTCGGAGACGTGCGGTCGGGCGCTCGCCCTCGAGCGCGACGGGTCCCTTTACGCGTGCGACCACTTCGTCGACCCCGCGCACCGTCTCGGCGACGTGCGGTCGGACGGTCTCGCCACCCTGGTCGACGGACCGGTCCAGGCAGCCTTCGGAGCCGCCAAGCGCGACGGGCTGACGGCGGCCTGTCGTTCGTGCCCCGTGCTCGCGCTCTGCCGCGGCGGCTGCCCGAAGGACCGTTTCGGGACCGCGCCCGACGGCGAGCCGGGCCACAACGTCCTCTGCGCCGGCTACCGCTCCTTCTTCTCCCACGCCCGCCCGCTCCTCGAGCGCCTCGCCGCCCTCGCCCGACGCGGCCGTCCCCTGGCGGGCATCGTCGACGAGCTCCGCGTCGAGGAGGCGGACGTCGAGGCCCCCTGGCGGGAGGCTGGTCGCAACGACCCCTGCCCGTGCGGCAGCGGGCGGAAGTACAAGCAGTGCTGCCTGGGGACGCGTCGCCCGCGCTGAACGCGGCCAGACCCACGCCGCTGGCGCCCTCCTCAGCGTGAGCCGGGCTCCGACGCCCGGGCGAGCTGCTGGCGCCCGATCAGCACCGCCGTCGCCGCGCCGAACGCCGCGACCATCATGACCAGCCACGCCACGGCGTAGGGGGCGTGGTCGAGGACCTGCCCGGCGACCACTGGGCCGAGCACGCCGCCGAGGCGCCCCCCCACGTCGGTGAAGCCGGTGGCCGTGGCCGGCGCGTGCAGGTGGGCCCGGACGACGGCCAGGTTGAAGCGGGCGTTCCACCCCCACCCGGCGCCGGCCGCGACGATGGCGGCGGCGGCGAAGAGCCACCTCACGTGGCCAAGCGACGCGACGGCGACGAGGAGATAGCCGATCCCGCCAGCAGTCAGCATGGCGGCGACCACGGGGAAGTGAGCCTCGTCGCTCCGGTCCGCGTGGACGCCCATGGCGATCCTCGTCGCCACGGCGACCGCTCCCACCGC
>JAJZJT010000242.1 GCA_021809995.1 Actinomycetes bacterium | reverse complement strand
AGCGGCGCCGGGGCACCCGAGCAGCTTGAGGGTGCGCACGAGGTCGGCGCGCAGCACGCCGAGGAGGCGGTCGACGCCAGCCTCCCCGGCCACTGCAAGGGCGTAGAGGTAGGGACGCCCGACGAGCACGGCGGTGGCGCCGAGGGCGATGGCCTTCGCGACGTCGCCGCCGCGGCGCACGCCGGAGTCGAGCAGCACCGGCACGGCGCCAGCCACCTCGGCCACGACCTCGGGGAGGGCGTCGAGCGTAGCGGGCGCCCCGTCGAGCTGACGGCCGCCGTGGTTCGACACCACGATGCCGGCGACCCCGACATCCAGCGCCCGCCGGGCGTCGGGCCCGCCGAGGACGCCCTTGACCAGCACGGGACCCTCCCACCGCTCGACCAGGGCAGCCACGTCGTCCCAGGTGAACGGCGAGCCGCCAGCCCCCACGAGGCCGACCGTCGGACCCTCGTCGGCACCTCGGCGTCGGGTATCGAGGTAGGCCCGGCCCATCCGGGCAGCCCACCCCGGGCGGATCGCCACCTGCGCGGCCAGTAGCGCCTTGCCCCGCGAGCCGAGGCCCATGGACCCCGTGACCCCGTTGCGCCGGTCGCGCTCACGGTTGCCGAGGGCGGGCGTGTCGACCGTCACCATCAGCGCCTCGTAGCCGGCTGCGGCGGCGTGGTCCACGAGCGGCTCCCAGTCGGCCTTCCCGCCCGGCGCGTACAGCTGGTACCACAGCGGCTTGTCGCCGGGGTCGAGCGCGGCGGCAACCCGTTCCGGAGTGACGCCCGCCACGGCCGACAGGACCGAGACGGTGCCGCGGCTCCGGGCGGCCCGTGCGGCGCCGCCGGGCCCGTCGGGATGCACGGCGACGACCAGGCCACACGGGGCGAGCAGCACGGGCAACGAGAGCGTGCGCCCGAAGAGCTCGACGGCGAGACGCGGCTCGCCCGTTCTGGCCGCCATCCGGGGCCGGAAGCCGACCCGTCGGAACGCCGCCTCGTTGCGCGCCATGGTGAGCTCGTCGTCGGCCGCGCCGTCGATGTAGTCGAACAGCGCGCGGGGCAGCACCCGGGCGGCCAGGCGCCGTGCCTCGGCCACGCTCGTGATGCGGGACGGGTCCATGCACACCTCCCTCTTGGTCCGGGTGCCGACCCGGGTCTCTCCGCTGGACGGGCCCATTCGATCCCACCCGGGCAGCAGTGCGCAATTGGCTGCCCACGGCCACCTCGACGACGGACGTCGCCGGCCACGCAGCTCCCGGCGCGGCACCGGCCGGGCCCGAAGGCCCGGCCGGTCGCACGTCGGCTCCGCCGCTGGGCGGTGCCCCGGGGTGCTACATCATGCCGCCCATACCGCCCATGCCGCCCATACCGCCCATGCCGCCTGCGGCGGCAGCAGCTGCGGCTGCGGCGTCAACCTTCTCGGGCTTGTCGGCGACCAGCGCCTCGGTCGTGAGCAGCAGCCCGGCGATCGAAGCGGCGTTCTGCAGCGCCGAGCGGGTGACCTTGGCCGGGTCGATGACGCCAGCCTTGACCAGGTCGACGAGCTCGCCGGTGGCGGCGTTGAGCCCGATCGGGCCCGTCTCGGCCTCCACCTGGCGGACGTAGACCGACCCCTCGAGCCCGGCGTTGGAGGCGATGCACCGCAGCGGCTCGGCGAGCGCCTTGGTGACGATGGAAGCACCGGTCGCCTCGTCGCCCACGAGGGACGACGCGACCTCGGCCACGGCTGCCCGGGACCGCACCAGGGCGGTACCGCCACCGGCGACGATCCCCTCCTCGACGGCGGCCCGGGTGGCGGACAGTGCGTCCTCGATCCGGTGCTTCTTCTCCTTCAGCTCGACCTCAGTGGCGGCGCCGACCTTCACGACGGCAACGCCACCGGCCAGCTTGGCCAGGCGCTCCTGGAGCTTCTCGCGGTCCCAGTCCGAGTCCGTCTCGTCGATCTCCCGCTTGATCTGGGCGATGCGGCCCTTCACGTCCTCCTCGGCGCCGGCACCCTCGACGATGGTGGTCTCGTCCTTGGTGACGATGACCCGCCGGGCCTTGCCGAGCAGGTCGACGGTGGTGCCCTCGAGCTTCAGGCCGATCTCCTCGGAGATCACCTGGGCGCCCGTCAGGATGGCCATGTCCTGCAGCATCGCCTTGCGGCGCTCGCCGAAACCGGGAGCCTTGACGGCCACGGACGTGAACGTGCCGCGGATCTTGTTCACCACCAGGGTGGCAAGCGCCTCGCCCTCGACGTCTTCGGCCACGATCAGCAGCGGCTTGCCCGTCTGCATGACCTTCTCGAGCACGGGCACGAGGTCGTGGACGGCGCTGACCTTCTGGTTGACGAAGAGGATCAGCGGGTCGTCGAGGACGGCCTCCTGGCGCTCGGGATCGGTGACGAAGTAGGGCGACAGGTAGCCCTTGTCGAACTGCATGCCCTCGGTGAACTCGAGCTCGATCCCGAAGGTGTTCGACTCCTCGACGGTGACGGTGCCGTCCTTGCCCACCTTGTCGATGGCATCGGCCAGCACCTCGCCGATCGCCGTGTCGGCCGCCGAGATGGAGGCGACCTGGGCGATCTCGGTCTTCGAGTCGATCTCCTTGGCCTGGTCGCGGATCGAGCCGACAGCGGCCTCGACCGCCTTGTCGATGCCCTTGCGAAGCGCCTGCGGGTTGGCACCGGCGGCCACGTTGCGCAGGCCCTCGCGGATCAGCGCCTGGGCCAGCACGGTGGCCGTGGTGGTCCCGTCACCGGCGACGTCGTTCGTCTTGGTGGCGACCTCCTTGACCAGCTGGGCACCCATGTTCTCGAAGACGTCCTCGAGCTCGACCTCGCGGGCGATCGAGACGCCGTCGTTGGTGATCGTCGGCGCGCCGAACTTCTTCTCGATCACGACGTTGCGGCCCTTGGGGCCGAGGGTCACCTTGACCGTGTCAGCCAGCTTGTTGACGCCGGCTTCGAGGCCGCGCCGGGCGGCCTCGTCGAACTTGAGGATCTTCGGCATTACTTGACCACCTTCGCCAGCACGTCACGACTCGAGAGGATCAACAGGTCCTCGCCGTCGACGGTGATCTCCGTGCCGCCGTACTTCGAGTAGACGACGGTGTCACCGACCTTCAGGTCGAGCGGGACGAGCTCGCCCGACGCCTCGGCACGCCGGCCCGGGCCGACCGCGAGCACCTCGCCCTGCTGGGGCTTCTCCTTCGCCGTGTCAGGGATCACCAGGCCGGACGCCGTGGTCTCCTCCGACTCCCCGGGCCGGACGACGATGCGATCGTCGAGTGGTTGCAGACTCATCTGATCTGGCCTCCTGTGGCAGCGTTAGCACTCTGCTGTTGCGAGTGCTAACGATAGCGACCGCGGGGCGCCGAGGCAACCCGTCGAGCGCTCGACCGGCGGGCTCGTCAACCGGCGGCCGCGGCCTCGGGGGCGGTCAGCCCCGTCTCGGCCCGCCCGACGTCGGGAAGGCGGAGGTTGGGGTCGGCCCCGAGGTCGAGGGCGCTGCCACCGGGGTGCCGCTGGAGCTGCCACCAGCCCGCCGCGGCGATCATGGCTGCGTTGTCGGTGCACAGCGACCGGCTGGGCAAGAAGGCCCGCAGCCCGTCCTCGGCACAGGCCTCCTCCACGCGACGGCGCAGCAGCGAGTTGGCGGCGACCCCGCCGGCCAGGCAGATGGCAGTGGCCCCGACGGCGGCGGCGGCGCGACGAGCCTTGACCACCAGCACGTCGACGACGGCCTGCCGGAACGACGCGGCGACGTCCTCGGTCGTCGCCTCGGGGTGCTGGCGCACGGTGTTCACGACCGACGTCTTCAGCCCGCTGAACGAGAAGTCGTACCCCTCGGCGACGAGGGAGCGCGGGAAGTCGAAGGCCGCGGGGTCCCCCGCCTCGGCGGCGACGTCGATGGCGGGGCCACCCGGGTAGCCGAGGCCGAGGAACCGGGCGACCTTGTCGAACGCCTCGCCCGCCGCGTCATCGATCGTCTGGCCGAGCAGCCGGTAGGTGCCGGGCGCAGTCACCTCGACGAGGAGGGTGTGGCCGCCCGAGACGAGCAGGACCACGAGCGGCCACCCGAGGTCGGGCTGCTCGAGGAGCGAGGCGAAGAGGTGGCCCTCCAGGTGGTTGACCCCGATGAACGGCACGCCCCAGGCGAGGGCGAGGGCCTTGGCCTCGGCCACGCCGACGAGGAGCGACCCGACGAGGCCGGGCCCGTGCGTCACGGCGACGGCGTCGATGCCGCGCCCGGTCTCGTCCGAGCCCGCCTGGGCCAGGGCGTCGGCCACCACCGGGGTGAGCAGCTCGACGTGGGCTCGCCCGGCCAGCTCGGGCACCACGCCCCCGTAGCGGGCGTGCAGGTCGACCTGGCTCGAGACCACCGAGGAGACGATCGTCGTGCCCCCGTCGACGACGGCTGCCGCCGTCTCGTCGCACGACGTCTCGATGCCGAGCACGCGCCGCGCCGACGTGCCCCGTGGACGGACGGAAGGGGGGCTCGTGGCGGCGCCGGTCACGGTCCGACACTACCGAAGCACCCGGGTGGGCCCTGCCCGGCCCCGCAGCGGCCCCCGCCCCGCACCGGCCCCCGCA
>JAJZJT010000241.1 GCA_021809995.1 Actinomycetes bacterium | reverse complement strand
GCCGCGCCGGATCGAACTGGAACCACCGACGCTCCATGCCCAGCCGGGCGGCGAACGCGTGGAGCTCCTCGTGGGTGTCGGCGACGAGGTGCGACCACCGGTCCTCGACGGGCCCGAGCGTGGCCCGCTGCCGCCAGTCGTCGAGGTACACGGCCACGGACCTGCCGCCCCGGTCAGCGAGGGCGGGGCGTCGCCACCAGCACCGGGATGACGCGATCGGTCTTCGCCTGGTACTCGGCATAGGGCGGGTACGCCTCCACTGCCCGTTCCCACCACTGCTCGCGCTCGGCGCCGTGGACCTCGCGGACGTGGACGTCGACGGGCTCGGCACCGTCCTGGAGGGTGACGGCGTCCGGGTCGGCGACGACGTTCCGGTACCACGCCGGGTGCTTGGGTGCCCCACCCTGCGAGGCCACCAGGGCGTACTCGCCACCGTGCTCGACGCGCATCAGCGGGGTCTTGCGGACTGCGCCGGTGCGGTGCCCGCGCGTGGTCACCACGACGATGGGCAGCCCGGTGTCGAGCAGTGTGCTGGCCTCGCGCCCGCCCGAGCGCTCGTAGGCCTCGACCTGCTCGCGCACCCAGGCCATCGGGCTCGGCTCGTACTCCCCCGTGAGCGGCACGCCGCGAGCATAGGTCGCCCTGGCGCAGCCGCCCTGGCGCAGCCGCCCTGGCGCAGCCGGTCACACCGGGGTCTCGGCCAACCTCGTCCCGATCCGGACCAGGTGCTCGGTGGCGCCGCCGAGGGTCAGCTCGAGATGCCGCGTGAGCAGGAAGAACCGGTGCAGCGGGTAGTCACGGTCGACGCCCACCCCCCCGTGGAGGTGGGTAGCGGCGTGCACGACCCGCTGCCCCCCTTCGGCCGCCCAGTACGTTGCGACGTCGACGGCGTCGTCGGCCGGGAGGCCGGCGTCGAGCCTCCAGACGGCCTGCCACGCGCTGAGACGCACCGCCTCGGCGTCGACGTAGGCGTCGGCGGCTCGCTGGCCCACCGCCTGGAAGGTGGCGATGGCCTTGCCGAACTGCTCGCGCTCGGACGTGTAGGCAGCGAGCAGGGCGAGGGCGGCGGCGACCACGCCCGCCTCGGTGACAGCCAGGGCGGCCTTCGTGCGCAGCAGCAGCCACTGCACGACCTCCTCCCCGGTCGTGCGCCGGTCGCCGGAGCGCCCCAGGACGTCGTCGGCCCCGAGACGGACCCCGCTGAAGGCGAGGTGCGCCTCCGGCCGGCCCGACGTGGTGTCCTGGCGCGTGCGCGCCACCCCCGGAGCACCCAGGTCGACCACGAACACCTCGACCCCGTCGTCGACGCGAGCGGGCACGAGCGCGGCGTCGGCCACCAGTCCCCACGGGACGCACGAGGTGGCGCCCTCCAGCACCCAGCCGCCTTCCTCCGCGACGGCTCGCACGTCCGGCCGGGCGGGGTCGCCGCCCGGCTCGGCGAGGGCTGTCGTCACCACCGTCGTGCCGGCCACGACGCCCGGCAGCCACCGGTCCCGTGCCGCCGGTGCACCGAAGACGTCGACGGCCGGTGCGGCGGCGGCCATCGTCTCGACGACGGGAACGGGTGCGGCGTGCCGGCCGGCCGCCTCGGTGACCACGGCGACCTCGGCGAAGCCGCGGCCACCACCCCCGACGTCCTCCGACAGGCCGATGCCGACGAGGCCTGCTTCGGCCATCGCCACCCACAGGTCACGGTCGACGTGACCGCCGTCGGGGTCGGACTCGAGCGCTCGCAGCCGCTCGTGAGTGGCGAAGTCACCGACGATCCGCTCGGCCAGCGCCGAGACCGCCTCTTGATCCTCGCTGAACGAGAAGTCCATCCTCCATCCCTCCTGCCGGGCCGGTGGGGCCGACCGGGCGGTCCGTGTGTCGTCGTGGGCCGGGGCCGCGCCCGGCCGGGCGGGGACGGCCCCCGACCGGGCGTCGTCGGTCAGCGCAGCGACCGGGGCATGCCCAGGCCGAAGATGGCGATCAGGTCCCGCTGGATCTCGTTCGTCCCGCCCCCGAAGGTCAGGATGACGAGGCTCCGCGCGTACATCTCGAGGCGCCCGGCGAGGACCGCCTCGGGCGTGCCGCGCACGAGGTAGCCCCGCTGGCCGACCACCTCGAGCAGCAGCCGGAACGCCTCGAGGTAGAACTCGGTGCCGAAGACCTTGATGGTCGAGGCGTCCGCGACGTCGAGGCGCCCCTCGGTGGCTGCCCAGGCCACCTTCCAGTTGACGAGGCGGAGGAACTCGAGCCGGGCGTGGACGCGGCCGAGGTGGACCCGGACCCACTCCTGGTCCACGACCCGGCGGCCGTCGGCGAGGCGCGTCTCCTGCGCCCATCGTCGGACGTCGGCGAGGGCGCGCTCGACGATGCCCGGCGAGCAGAGCGTGACCCGCTCGTGGTTGAGCTGGTTCGTGATCAGCGCCCAGCCGTTGTTCTCGCCGCCGACCAGGTTGGCCGCCGGGACCCTCACGTCGGAGAAGTGGGTGGTGTTGATGTTGTGGTCGCCGAGCAGGTGCATGGGGACGACGGTGATGCCGGGTGTGCCCATGGGGACGATGAAGAGCGAGATCCCCTTGTGCTTGGGGGCGTCCGGGTCGGTCCGCGTGGCGAGCCAGATGTAGTCGGCGTCGGCGGCGAGGGACGTGAAGATCTTCTGGCCGTTGATGACGTACTCGTCGCCGTCGCGCACCGCGCGGGTGGCGAGCGAGGCGAGGTCGGTGCCGGCGTTGGGCTCCGTGTAGCCGATGCAGAAGTGGAGCTCTCCGGCGAGGATGCGGGGCAGGTACTCGGCCTTCTGCTCGTCCGAGCCGAATTCCATGATGGTGGGGCCCACGGTGTTGATGGTGAGCATGGGCACGGGCGCCCCGGCCCGCATCGACTCGTCGAAGAAGATGAACTGCTCGACCTCGGAGCGGCCCTGCCCCCCGTACTCCGTGGGCCAGCCGATCCCGAGCCAGCCGTCGGTTGCCATCTGCTTGACCACCCGCCGCACCTCGGGCCCGACACCCCCGGCCTCGGCCAGGGCCGACTCGACCTCGGGCGTCAGCAGTTCGGCGTAGTACCGCCGCAGCTCGAGGCGGAGCGCCTCCTGCTCGGCGGTGTACCCGATCTCCATGCGAGCGCCTCCCCTCCCTCGGGGAGACGGGCGGAACGCCGCGTCTCCCCGGTCACGGCTCGAGCCCTGGCCTCGCCGCTCCGGCGGCGGACCGGGCAGCGACCGGCTGACCAGAACGCGTTCTAGTCTCGCGGATGGGAGCGGGAACCGCCACCGATACCTCGGAGCGCCTCCCCCTCCCCTCGTCGGCGTCCGCGTCGGCGTCGCCCACTGGCCCCCTGCGGGCGTCGCCGTCCGGCTCCCTGTCGACGCTGCCGTCCGGCTCCCTGTCGACGCTGCCGTCCGGCTGGACCTCGGCCTTCCGGCTCAGCCAGGCATTGACGGCCAGGGGGAGCAGGCAGAAGGACACGACGAGCAGCCACCCCCACCATGGCAGGTCGGCGGCCACCCGGACCGGCACGACCGCTCGGTGCGCCACGACGGAGCCGGTCGCAACGACCTCCTGGCCGGGCACGGCCCGGACCGGCTGCCCGCCGTGGACGGTGAAGGTCACCGGGAGGACGCCCGTGTCGACCACCCGGGCGACCACGCGGCGGCCGTGCTGCCCGCTTCCGTAGAGGAAGCCGGACACGAAGGGGTGGTCGATGACGGCCGGGACGGCCACGAGGAGCATCGGCCCGAGGACGAGCACGACCCGGCGGGGCCCGCCGGTGAGGACGAACGACAGGCCGGCCACCACGGCGGCCCCGAGGAGCAGCCACGTGGCCGACCGGTAGAGCCACCCGACAGCGGGGACGACCGCCACCGGCCGGCCGACCACGGACGAACGGGTGATGACCCACGGGTCAGGGAGCTGGTTGAGGTCGCCCTTCGTGCGGTACTCGGTGGGACGGCCCGGCACGGGGAGCACGGCCTCGATCCGGTGGACGTAGGTGGCGGGGACGCCGAGGCCGGGGTGGAAGACCACCACCTCCCCCACCCGCAGGGGCCGGCCGGGCGGCAGCGGCCGCGTGACCACGAGCGACCCGACGGGGGCGGCACGGCCCATCGACGGCGAGCCCACCCAGAACAGCCCGCCCCCGGCGGCCAGCCACCCCGCCCAGGCGAGGCCCACGGCCGCCACGACGGCGAGCGCCACGGCGCTCGGCCACGACCGCTGCCCGGTGCGTGCCCTCACAGCTCCACCGTGCTCTCGTCGTGGTCGAGCTCGGCCGAGAAGCTCCCGGCGCGCGCCGCGAGCCGCCAGGGCACCACCAGGTGGAGACCCAAGGCGGCGGGCGGCACCGGCCCGATGGCCGCCGTGGTGACGGTGAGCGTCCCGCCGCCCGGTGGGAGCGGCGCGACCACCGCCGGCGGGTCACCGGACGCCGGTAGAGGGCATGGGCTCGCCGCCGCGGGCGCCAGGCAGGTCGCCGTCGCGCCGGTGCCGAGCTGGACGGTGACGGCGAGGAGGTCGCACGGGAGCCCCGATGCCGACGTCGCGGCCAAGGGCCAGTAGGCATTGGCGGCCGCCACGCCGCCGGTGACCGCGGCGGCGTACGCGGC
>JAJZJT010000240.1 GCA_021809995.1 Actinomycetes bacterium | reverse complement strand
AGCAGGTCCGGGTTCGGTGCCGGCCTGAGCCGGCCGGTCCCGCGGTGCGGGCGCGGCCGCCCCGGGTTCGCCGGTCGACGAGGACCTAACGAGGAGAGGAGCAGCGATGCGAGCACTGCGCACGCCCGACGAGCGGTTCGAAGGCCTGCCCGGCTTCACCTTCGGACCCCACTACGCCGAAGTCGCCGACGGTGACGGCGGCACCCTGCGGGTCCACTACCTCGACGAAGGGCCGGCCGACGGGCCGGTGGTACTGCTCATGCACGGCGAGCCGTCGTGGTGCTTCCTGTACCGCACCATGATCCCGGTGCTGGCGGAGGCCGGGCTCCGCTGCGTCGCCCCCGACCTCGTCGGGTTCGGGCGCAGCGACAAGCCGACCGAGACGACCGACTACACGTACGCACGGCACGTCGCGTGGATGTCGGCCCTCGTCTTCGACCACCTCGACCTCACTGGTGCGACGCTGTTCTGCCAAGACTGGGGCGGGCTCGTCGGCCTCCGCCTGGTGGCCGCCCAGCCCGAGCGGTTCGCCCGGGTCGTCGTGGCCAACACGGGCCTTCCCACCGGGGACGCGCCGATGAGCGACGCCTTCCTCGCCTGGCAGCGCTACTCGCAGGAGACCGAGGACCTTCCCGTCGGCAGGATCGTCCGCGGGGGCTGCGCACAGCCCATGGCCGACGAGGTGGTCGCCGCCTACGACGCACCGTTCCCGGACGCCAGCTACAAGGCGGGGGCCCGCGTCTTCCCCTCGCTCGTGCCCACCCGGCCTGACGATCCCGCCCATGACGACAACATCGCTGCGTGGGAGGTCCTCCGTCGGTTCGACCGGCCGTGGCTGTGCGCGTTCTCCGACTCCGACCCCATCACCGCCGGTGGCGACGCCGTCTTCCGGCGGGCCGTGCCCGGGGCGGCGGGCCAGCCCCACGTCACCATCACCGGCGCCGGGCACTTCCTACAGGAGGACCGGGGCCCGGAGGTCGCCCGCGTGGTCACCGGGCTCGTCGCCGCCACCTCCTGACGCCCGACGGGCCCGTGCGCCGGCACCCGAAAGACCTTCAGCGCATGCCGGGCCGGGTCAGCGTCCGGGATCGACGACGACTTTGCCTTGGTCGGTCGGGTTCCGGAGCGCCGTGAAGGCACCGGGTAGGTCGTCGAGCCCCACCACGTGGGTGACCACGCCGGCCACGGGGAGCGTGCCCCCGGCCAGCGCCTCGAGGGTGCGCGCGAAGTCGTCGACCTCGTACCACGCCGAGAACGCCACGGTGAGCTCCTTGAAGTGGGCGGCACGGAGGGAGAGGCGCACCGATCCGGTGTGGAGGGAGGCGACGACGAGCCGGCCGCCGCGTCCGAGGACGTCGATCGCCCCTGCCAGGGCCTCGTCGGTCCCCGAGCACTCGACGACGACGGTCGGTCGCTTGCGCCCGAGGGCGCGGTAGGCGCCCGCGGTGCCGTTCGTCGTCGGGTCGACCGCTGCGGTTGCTCCGCACGCCAGGGCCAGGTCGCGCCGCACGGCGAGCGGGTCGCTCACCACGACGTCGCGCGCCCCCACGGCCCGGGCCCATGCGGCCGCGCCCAGCCCCACTGCGCCGGCCCCCAGCACGAGGACGCGGTCGCCGGTCCCGACACCGGCACGCCGGACGGCTCGGAGGGCGCCGGCGAGGGGCTCCACGAGCACGGCGAGGTCGTCGGGGACGTCGTCGGGCACGGGCAGGGCGGCGTGGCGGCTCACCGCGACGAGCTCGGCGAACGCGCCGGTCGCCCCTGGTCCCGTCCCCACGATCCGCGCCATCGGGCAGTGGACGGGGTCCCCGCCCAGGCAGGCGGCGCACGCCCCGCACGATTGCACGGGAAGCGCGACGACGCGCCGTCCGATGCCGAGAAGGCCGCCGACGGCGATCCCGCCACCCACGCCCACGACGTCGCCGACCAGCTCGTGGCCGAGCACCGTCCCGTCGGGGATGCCGGTGGCTGCTGCAGCGAGGTCGGTGGCGGCGATGCCGGCCAGCCGCACGCGCACGAGGAGCTGGCCCGGCCCGGGCACGGGTTGGCTCGTCTCGCTCACGACCAGGCGCTCGCCGGCGAGGACGGCGGCGCGCATGGTGCCCGTCACGTCGCCCGTCACGCGCCGAACCGGCGTCCTCCCTGCCCTGGTGTCCACCGTCCGGGCACAGTAGCCGGACGTCGCGGGGTGTGCCCGCGCAGGCGCCGGGTCAGGCGTCGGAGGCCGGCGTGACCCGCCCTTCGGCCAGGTCACGCAGGGCGGTGATCTGGGAGGCGTTGCCGATGACGACGAGGACGTCGCCGTCCTCGACGGTTGCCTCGGGAGGAGGGTTGGTGCGGAAGTCCTCTCCGGGATGACGGAGGGCGAGGACGAGCGCGCCGGTGTGGGCGTGGACGCGCGCCCCGCGCAGCGTCTGGCCGATCATGGGCGATCCGGCGGGCACGTCGATCTGCTCGAGGCGGAACTCGAGGCTGCCGTCGTGCATCACCACGTCGAGGAACTCCGCGACGTGGGGCTGGACGGCGAGCGCGGCCATCCGTGCGCCGCCGAGGTCCTGGGGATTGACGACGCGGTCCGCACCGGCACGCAAGAGCTTGGCCACGGCGGCCTCGGACGCGGCCCGCGACACGATGAAGAGCCCGGGGGCCATCGACCGGCTCGTGAGGGTGACATAGAGGTTGTCGGCGTCGGTGTTCAGGGCAGTGATGAGCACCCGGGCCCGGTCGATGCCGGCGGCGAGGAGGACCTCCTCGTCCGTGGCGTCTCCGACGACGTAGGGCACGTCGAGGGCGGCCAGGCGCTCCGGCGCGGAGTCGACGACGACCAGATCGGCGGGTGCCCCCTTCAGGTGGGAGGCGATGGACCGCCCCACCCGGCCCCACCCGCAGAGGACGACATGCCCGTGCATCTGGCGGATCCGGTGCTCCATGCGACGCCTCCCGAACGTGTCCCGCAGGTAGCCCTCGACGAACGTCTCGATCAGCAGGCTGAACGTGTAGGCGGCGGTGCCGACGCCAACGAGGATGAGCCCGATGGTGAAGACCTTCTCACCTGCCCCGAAGGCGGTCGTCGTGCCGAAGCCGACCGTCGAGACCGTGATGACGGTCTGGTAGAGGGCGTCCAGCGGTGCGAGGCCGAAGCCGACGTAGCCGACGGTCCCGGCGACGACGACGACGGCGAGCCCCACGAGCCCGCTGCGCAGGCGTCGCAGCGTCCCCGAGGGGCCGAACGGCTCACGGTCGGCCCGGGCGGGCTGCATGCCTCATTGTGACGCGCCCAGGCGCACGGGTCGCGGGACCGAGTCGGTGCCGGTCCTCCGACGGGCGCGTGCTGCGGGCTCGTCGGCCCGACCCGGCCGACCGGGCGTCGAGGAGGGCGGGACCGCCCCGCCCAGTGAGGCGGCGAGCTGGCCGCACGCCGCGTCGATGTCGCTCCCCCGGGTGTCCCGGACCGTCACGGCGACGCCGGCGTCGTCCAGGCGGCGGCGGAACGCCCGTACCCGGTCGGGTGGCGTGCCGCGCACCGGGTAGCCCGGAGTCGGGTTCAAGGGGATGAGGTTGACGTGCGCCCGGAGCGGCCGGGCGAAGGCGACGAGCTCTGTCGCGTCGCGTGCCCGGTCGTTGACACCGTCGATGAGCGCCCACTCGAGCGAGAGGCGACGGCCGCTCGAGGCGACGTACCGCCGGCAGGCGGCGGCGAGCTCGGCGAGCGGGTACCGGCGGTTGAGCGGTACGAGCTCGTCGCGCAGCGTGTCGTTGGCGGCGTGCAGCGACACGGCGAGGGTGACCGGCAGGTCCTCGGTGGCAAGGCGGTCGATGCCGGGGACGACGCCGACGGTCGAGAGGGTGAGGTGGCGGGCCGACAGGCCGAGCTCGCCGTGGAGCTGCCGGACCGCCGCCCACACCCGGTCGTAATTGGCGAGCGGCTCGCCCATGCCCATGAAGACCACGTTGGAGAGCCGGTCGGGGGCTGCGGCACGCCGAGCCCGCACCACCTGCTCCACGATCTCGCCGGTGCTCAGGTGCCGGTCGAACCCACCCTGGCCCGTGGCGCAGAACGTGCAGCGCATGGCGCAACCGGCCTGGGAGGAGACGCACACGGTGACGCGGTCGTCGTAGCGCATGAGGACGCTCTCGACCTGTCGACCGTCGGCGAGACGCCACAACCACTTCTGTGTGGCACCGCCGTCGGCCGACCGGCACGCCAGCTCGGTGAGCGCGGGCGGGAGCGCCTCGGCCAGGCGCGTCCGGAGGGGGAGGGGGAGGTCGGTCATCTCCTCGGGGCGGAGCCCCCGGCGGTGCAGCCCGTCCCACACCTGGCGCGCCCGGAAGCCCGGCTCGTCGGCGAGAAGCTCGGCGAGCTCCGCCCGGCTCAGGTCGAAGGGGGAGGGCACGCCACCACGGTAGCGGCGGCCACCTGCCGTACCGTCCGGGGGCACCGTCGGGGCCCGGGTGCCTACCATGAGCTCCAGCCGGTGCGGGCCGGCGTCGCCGGGAGCGGCCCGGCGGTCGCACGCCACGGCCCGGGCGGCCAGGGGGTCCGGATGGTCCACGGTCGAGCGCACGTAGGCGGGGCCGCTGTCGCCGTGCTCGCCACC
>JAJZJT010000239.1 GCA_021809995.1 Actinomycetes bacterium | reverse complement strand
GGGCATTGGTCGGGACGAAGAGACGGGCCCCGGACGCGACGACGCACGGTGGCGTGAGGCCTGCGGGGTTGGTGGACGAAGACCAGGTAGCGCACCACCAGGCCGGTTACGAGAGGCGTTCGACGACCGCCGCCGTCGCGTCGTGTCGTGGAAAGGGGGAAGGGGGTGGGCCCACGACCGGGTGGCCGGTACGGCGGGGGGAGCTGCGCGGCACGCCAGGGACGGTGTCGGGCTGGACATTGGGTCGGCCGTGACGGGAACGGACCTGCCGATGGGGGGCGCCCATGCCTTGGCGGCGCCGGGCACACCGGGCACACCGGGGGCGGGTACCGTCGAACCCGTGATCCGGCTCACGGCGTCGTCATGGCAGGCGGGGCGCCGTCTGGCCGTCGGCGCTCGGCACCGGCTCCGTCGCGTTCGCGAGGGCGGCGGTGCGGGGGTGATCGACCTCGTCGTGGTGGGAGGCTTGTGGACGGCCGCCGAGGTGGGAGTGCGCACGCTGCCGCTGGCGCGCGTGGCCCGGGCGTTCGGCGCCGAGCTGGCCGCCGGGTCGGATGCCGGCGCCTTGGTCGCACCGGAAGGTCGTGCATCGGCACCGGCGCTCCCGCCGTTGACCGTTGCCGAGGCGGACCGCGTGGCGCTCGCCGAGGCCTTCGGTCGGCGGTGGCCATCCGGGCCGGGGCCGTGCCTGCGTCAGGCGCTCGTCACCGCGCACGTGCTTCGGCGGTTGCGGCCCCGCTTGCACCTCGGGGTGGCGAGGACGGATGCCGGTTCGCTGTGGGCCCACGCGTGGGTCGAGCTGCCCGATGGGCGGGCGTTCGGGCGCGACGAGCGCGTGCTGCCCTTCTGACCGGCCGACCGTCTCGGCCATGCCCGGTGCTGTCGTGGGAGACGGTGTGCCAGGGGGTGTGCCAGGGGTGAGGCGGCCACGCGTGGCACGATGGGGCGTTCGCGGGCCCGTGCCAGAGGGCCGGGCCAGGCGCGGGACGAGGAGGCCAGGTCGAGCATGCGGATCCGCCAGCAGTCGCTCCTGTGGCGAAAGGTCGACGAGGAGGGCGTGGTGCTCGACCTCGCGTCGTCGTCCTACCTGCGCACCAACCCCACCGGCGCCGAGCTGTGGGAGCTGCTCGCCGAGGACCGCACCGAAGACGAGCTCGTCGCCCACCTCGAAGGGGCTTACGCCGTCGACCACGACCGTGCCCTCGCCGACGTGCGGGCGTTTCTGGACGCACTCCGAGCACAAGGAGTGCTAGAGGAGTGACGTTGAGCAGTACTGGTGCTGACAAGGCGTCGTTCTTGCTTGACTCCGGAGAGTGGCGCGCCAAGGATGCATGCATGGAACCCATGCACGGACAGCAGCGGACGTACGAGGCCCCGCGTCTCGAGGTCGTCGGTTCGATCGCCGACGTCACCGGCGGAAACACCCTCGGGCGCAACGGAGACAACTTCTACTGCTTCGGCCCGTCGGCCGGCTGACCGACGGCGCGCCCGGAGCGGCGCGAGCAGCTAGCGACGACGACCTGCGGGGGTACGACCTCTACGGAGTCCGAGTCTGGTCAGCCGTCGAGCTCGGTCTCGGCGGTGTGCCGCGGACGAGGGACGATGTGGGCAGCGCCGCGCCGGAGGTGCACCTGCGTCTCGGTGCTGAGCGTTGCGTCGGCGGTGAGCTCGACAGCGGGACGGTGGTCGCTCGACGGGAGGACCCCGACGGGTCGCCCTTCTACACGGCGGTGGCTGACGCGAGCGGGTTCCGCTTCCGGGTGCACGGGCGGTTCGACTTCGTGGTCTCGGCGAGCCTCGACGAGGTGCGGGTCGACTGGGACCCGTCTGTCGACGTTGGCGAGGTCGGCGTCTACTTCACCGGCACGGTGATGGCCTTCTTGCGCACCTTGGCCGGCTACCTGACGCTGCACGGCTCGGCGGTTCGCTCCATCGAGTCGGACCAGGGGGCCGTCGGCTTCCTTGGCCCGTCCGGGTCTGGCAAGACGACCGTGGCGGCGCTCGCCCTCGCCGCAGGGTTCGCCCTGGTGAGCGACGACGTCCTGTGCGTCGTCCCGAACAGCCGGCCACCGTTGCTCGCCGGGGGCAGCGACGAGCTGCGCGTGCGGCCCGAGGCGTCGTGGGCGCTCGAGGGAGTCGTCGGCCAGCCCGGCGTCGACACGCGTCGCACGGCCGACGGGCGCACGGCGGTGTTCGACCGCCGTGCACGGCGCACCGACGGTGCTGGTGGCGTGCCTCTCAGGCTCCTCGTCCTCCCGGACCCCGACCGAGCCTGCCGCGAGGTCGAGGTCGTGCCGGTCGCACCGGCCGATGCCCTGCTCGTGGTCGCGTCACAGCCCCGGCTCACCGGATGGGTCGAACGCGAGGTCCTTGCCGCCCAGTTCACCGCCATGGCCGACCTGGTCGAGTCGGTCCCCGTGGTCCGGGCCCGCCTTCCCTGGGCACCGGCGAACGCGCCCTCGGCCGTGGCCCGCCTCCTCGGCGCGGCCACGTCGCGGGCGTGAGGGACGGCGCCGGTGCGACGGCGCTCCACGCTGCGGGACGTGCACTGGGCGGTGGCGTGCCGCCCTTCGAGCGGCTGACCGCCCTCGAGCTGCTCGTGGGCACGCCCTTCGGCGCGGTCGATCCCGCGACGGCGGACGGGCGGGAGGCTCCCGAGGTCGCGGTGGGGCCGTCCGGGCCATCCCGTGCGGACCCTCGTGCCGTGCTCGAGGAAGTCGTCGGCGGCGCACTCGCCCGACCGCCGTGCATCGTCCAGTTCTCCGGAGGCCGGGACTCGTCGGCGCTCCTGGCCATCGCCGCCCACGTGGCCCGGCGGCGCGGCCTGCCGCTGCCGGTACCGGTCACCTTCCGCTACGAGGACGACCTCGCGGCCGAAGCCGAATGGCAGGAGCTCGTGGTCGCGCACCTCGGCATCGACGAGTGGGTCCGGGTGGAGGTCGGTGGCGAGCTCGACGTCGTCGGCCCCGTCGCCGGGCGCCTGCTCGACGCCTACGGGCTCGTGCCGCCCGCTCCGCTGTACACGTCGTTGGTCGTCTTCGAGCTGGGAAGGGGCGGCACGCGGATGACGGGCGAGGGAGGTGATGACCTGCTGCGCGCCCGACGGGGTGCGCCGTTCCTCGAGGTTCGCTCCCGCCCCGGCGCGCTCCTGCGTCCGGGCGTCGCTCGAGGCGTCGCAGCCGCCGCGCTGCCCCGGAGGGTGCGGGGGGCGCGCTGGGAACACCGGCTGGTGGCCGACCTCGACCTGCCGTGGCTCCGCCCGGGCGTGCGTCGGGAGGTGGTCCGGCGCGTCGCCGCAGACCTGGCCGACGAGCCCGTGTCGTGGCGGCGCGCCCTCGCTCGCCACGGTCGCAACCGAGGCGACCACGTCTTCACCACCAACTCGCGCCTGCTGGCCGCCCAGCACGACGTGGTCTGCGTCGACCCGTTGCTCCACCCGGCGGTCATCGAGGCCGTGGGCCGGCGCTTCGCCCCCTTCGGGGTGCGGAGCCGGAGCGAGGCGTTCGCTGCGCTGGTGGGGGACTTGCTGCCCGACCGCGTCGTCAACCGGACGACGAAGGCCGCCTTCAATCGGTCGTACCTGACCGATGCGGCGCGCGCCTTCGCGCGCAGCTGGAGCGGCCTCGGCGTCGACCCGGACCTGGTGGACGTCGAGGCCCTCCGTGCCGAGTGGTGCGCTCCGGTGCCCAGTGCGCTCTCCTTCGCCCTGCTGCAGGCCGCCTGGTTGGGGGAGCACGGCCGGGCGGTCGCGGTGGCAGCCGAGCGCCCGGAGCGGGGTCGGCGTCGGGACCGGTAGGGACGCGTCGGCTCCGGGTCCCTGGTCGGCGGCGTCAGTACTGGGCGAGCGTCCCCGTCCGACGAGTCCGGTCCACGGCGCGTCCGAACAGCCAGATGCCGAGGGGCAGGAGGACGGCATCCGACGCCGCCAGCTCGACGAGGCGTGAAACGGGCGCGGCGCCGAAGACCAACGAACCTCGGAGGAGGTCGATCGCCCAGGTGAACGGCAGGGCGGCACCGACGTCGCGTAGGAACGTGGGGAGCAGGGAGACGGGGTAGTACACGCCGCCGAGGAGCGTGAACCCCGACACGGCGAGGGTGGCGAGGCCCTGGCCGCGCTTGAAGACCATGGTGAAGGCGGCGAGGAGGAGCCCGAACGAGAAGAAGCAGGCGAGCGTGGCCACGAGGCCCGGCACCAGCACGGCCACGCCGGCCGGCGTGGCGTCGAAGCGGAGCCCGAAGATCCCCACGGCGACGAGGAGGGTGACGAGCTCCATGACGACGATCTGGACCATCCCGTACGCGGAACCGGCGACGACGGTGAGCCAGGCCGGTGTCGGCGTGGCGAGCATCGCCTCGAGCGTTCCGGTGGTCTGGTCCGTGCGGAGCCGGCTCGCGAACGAGGTGAGCGCGCTGTGCAGGACTGCGACCAGGGTCGTGCCGAGCACGGCGTAGCCGAAGTAGCCGCCGGTGATGGGCGAGCCGGACACGGTGGCGATGCGGTTCCCGACCAGCCGGCTGAGGAAGTAGAGCATGACGAGCCCGGTGAAGAGCTCCACGAACCTCCAGAGGAACGGCAGGCGGTAGGACCACGCCTCGGCGGCGTCGCGCCGCAGGCACGCGGCGGTGACGGCCAGGGGCCGGCCCCGCCGGTCGGTGCCGGTC
>JAJZJT010000238.1 GCA_021809995.1 Actinomycetes bacterium | reverse complement strand
CCTGCGCCGCCGGAGCGACGGGAGCGGCCGGGGCACTCGGAGCAGCCGGCGCGACGGGAGCGGCCTGCGCCGCCGGAGCAACGGGAGCGGCCGGGGCACTTGGAACAGCCGGTGCGGCCGGAGCGACGGGAGCGGCCTGCGCCGCCGGGGCACTCGGAGCAGCCGGCGCGACGGGAGCCGGGCGCGGCATCGCCGTGGCAGCAGGGCGGGCGGCCTCCGCCGTCACCTCGGACGCCGGTCGGCTCGTGACCAGTCTGCTGCCACCGGACCGCCGGGGGGTGGTCGGCCCGCCAGGAGCCGGCTCCCCAGCTGCTGGAGCGACGGGCGCTGCCGAAGACGGTTCCTCGGCTGGAGATGGACGATCTTCTCCGGAGGTCGCCCTCGCCGCTGCCTTCTTCGTCGTACCCGACGCCTTCCGTGCCGGCTTGGACGCCGGCTCCTCGGGCTGCACGGGTCGACGGAGCCCCTCGCGGTCCGCCTTGCGGCGGGCGCGGTCGGCCTGCGCGTCCTCGATGGAGGACGAGTGGCTCTTCACTCCCATCCCGAGGGACAGGCAGAGGTCGAGCGCCTCCTTGTTCGTCAGGCCGAGCTCATGGGCGAGCTCGTAGACACGGATCTTCTTCGGCAACGGCGATTACGGCCCTTCCAGTACGCCACCGGCGCCGGCCTGCGCTGGTGTCTTGTCATTGTCGCACACTCCGGCAGCCGGCCCACCCCGGTCGGCGCCGGCTTCGACCACAGCGTGGCGGATCGCTGCCTGCTCGTCGGCGCCGACCGGCCGGCGCCAGGCCCGCTCGAAGCCCCGCCGAGCCAGCGCCTGCTCGACACAGACCAGCGACGACCGGCAGAGCCACGCGCCGCGCCCGATACCGCGGCTTCCCACCACGATACGGCCCTGGGCGTCGTGACGAACCCGGACGAGCTCACCGGCCGGCCGCACGGCCCGGCAGCCGATGCAGGTACGGAGCGGGGCTACGAGGTGCTCCCTGCGTCTGCCTCCTCGCCAGGGGTGCCGCCGGCAGCCTCGCCGGACGCCTCCTCGCCAGGGGTGCCGCCGGCAGCCTCGCCGGACGCCTCCTCGCCAGGGGTGCCGCCGGCAGCCTCGCCGGACGCGCCCGGCTCCGCTCCCTGGGACCACTCGGCCGCCGAGACGGCCTCGCCGCCCTCGGCCGGCTGCCAGACCATCTCACCGGCCTCGTTCTGGACCCACTCGCCCTCGGCCCACTCCTCGCCGGCGTAGCCCGACTCCTCCTCCGCCAGCTGCGTCTCGCTCTTGATGTCGATCCGCCAGCCGGTGAGCCGGGCGGCCAGGCGGGCGTTCTGGCCCTCCTTGCCGATGGCGAGCGACAGCTGGTAGTCGCTCACGACCACTGTCGCCGTGCCCGTGGCGTCGTCGAGACGGACCTCCCGCACGCGGGCGGGAGCAAGTGCTGACTGGATGAGCTCGACGGGATCGTCGGAGAACGGGACGACGTCGACCCGCTCGCCCCGTAGCTCGTTGGTCACCATGCGGACGCGGGAACCCCGGGCCCCAACGCAGGCCCCGACCGGGTCGATGTTGGGGTCGTTCGACCACACGGCGATCTTGGTGCGGTGCCCGGGCTCGCGAGCGCACGCCTTGATCTCGACGGCACCCGAGGAGATCTCGGGGACCTCGAGCTCGAAGAGCCGCTTGATGAGGCCCGGGTGGCTGCGGCTCACCACGATCTGCGGGCCCTTCGACGTCTTGCGGACCTCGACGATGTAGGCCTTCAGGCGGGCGCCGTGCTCGTAGCGCTCGTACGACACCTGCTCGGCTTGCGGCAGCAGCGCCTCGACCTTGCCGAGGTCGAGGAGCGTGTAGCGGTTGTCGGTCTGCTGGACGATGCCGGTGACGATGTCGCCCTCACGCCCGGCGTACTCCTCGTACTTGAGGTCGCGCTCGACCTCGCGGATGCGCTGGAGGATCACCTGCTTGGCCGTCTGGGCGGCGATGCGACCGAAGTCGTCGGGCGTGTCGTCCCACTCGCGGACGACGTTGCCCTCCTCGTCGAGCTCCTGGCCGTAGACGCGGATCTCCCCCGAGTCGGGGTCGATCGTCACCACGGCCTCCTCGGCGGCGTCGGGCGTCCGCTTGTACGCAGCCACGAGGGCGTTGGCCAGGGCATCGAGCAACGTCTCGACCGAGATGCCCTTGTCGCGCGCGATCTGGCCCAGCGCGTCGAGGAACTCGAAGTTCGTCTTGCTCATGGCGTCGTGACCTGCTTCCTCTTCTGCTTCGTCTGCTTCGTCTTCCCTGTCTGTTCCACGGCGCCCGGGCGGCGACGAGCCGCCGCCCCCGTCGCGGCCGGAACCGCGGACGTGGGGCCCTTCGAGGCCGGCTGGGCGGCGGATGGACCCCACTCGAACACCGTCCGGACCCGGTCGACGTCGTGGTAGCCGAGTCGGACGCGTCCTCCGGGGAGCGCGTCCGAGGTCAGCTCGAACCCCTCGTCGTCGGCGGCGGCGAGCGTACCGGTCAACCGCCGCTCGCCGGGCACCTGGGGCCGCGTCTTGACCGAGACGGTCCCGCCCACCGCCCGGGCGAAGTGGGCCGGCGTGCGCAGCGTGCGCTCGACGCCCGGGCTGGACACCTCGAGCGCGTAGCGACCCGGGATCGGGTCGTGCTCGTCGAGGACCGACGAGACGGCGCGGTTGGCCTCCGTCAGGCCGTCGAGGTCGACGCCACCGGGACGGTCGACGGTGACGAGCAGCACCCCGGCACGGTGCTCGACGTCCACGAGCTCGAGCCCGCACGCGACCACGGTCGGCTCCAGGAGGGAGAACAGGTCATCGGCCATGTGCGCTCCCTCCTTCCTCGTTTCGTCCCGTCACCACCGCCCCACGGCCGGCTCCGGCCGCTGCCCCTGGCAAAACAAAAGCGTGGGCGAACCGCCCACGCTTCGTCAGCGTCACTCCACGTCTTCCACTGAACGGCAGGTCCCAGAGTATACCACCCGACCTCCGTCAGCGAGAGACCCTGGGCTGTGAGCTCGGGCGCCGTCAGTAGGCCCGGGCCACCACCGCCACCAGGTCGTCTTCGGGCGCACCCTCCCTGGCCAACGACCCGTCGGCAGCCTGAAGGCACCGCACCGAGACCGCCTGGGCGGCCAGCGCAGCCTCGCCCTCGACACCGAGGGCCGCCCAGGGGACCCGGGCGAACCCGACGGCCGCCGCATCGACGGCGGCGGCGACGTCGGCCACCTCGCTCGTCCGGCGAGCCAGCTCGGCGGCGGCCTCGTCGTGGAGCACCGAAGCCGTGGCAGCGAGCACGTCGCCGACGGCACCGGCGGCGGCGGCGATGGGGACGGTGGCCTTCGTCCGGTCGTGCCGGGCCACCACCGTCACGACGCCATCGGCGAGGTCGCGGGGACCGACCTCGACGCGCGCCGGGACGCCTTTGAGCTCCCAGCCCACGCTCCTGCGTCCAAAGCTCGTGTCGGTCCGGTCGTCGAGGCGGACCCGGTGCCCCGCCGCGGTGAGCTCGTCCACCAGCGCGGCCGCCGCCCGGCGGGCACCGTTCTCGTCACGGACGAGGAGGACCACCACCTCCACCGGGGCGAGCTCAGGCGGAAGCCGGAGCCCGGCGTCGTCACCGTGGGCCATCACCAGGGCGCCGATGAGCCGGGTCGACACGCCCCACGAAGTCTGCCAAGCGTAGCGGAGGACACCCTCTTCGTCGGTGAACTGGATGCCGAACGCACGGGCGAAGTTCTGTCCGAGCTCGTGGCTGGTCCCCATCTGCAGGGCCTTGCCATCACCCATCATCCCCTCGCACGTCCATGTACGCGTCGCACCGGCGAACCGCTCCCGCGCCGTCTTGTGCCCGGTGACCACCGGGATGCCGACCACCTGCTCCATCGTGTCGACGTAGACGTCGCGGAGGATGCGGAGGGCGTACGCCCGGGCGTCGGCCTCGGTGGCGTGCGCCGTGTGCCCCTCCTGCCAGAGGAACTCCGTCGTGCGCAGGAACAGCCGAGGACGGAGCTCCCACCGGACGACGTTGGCCCACTGGTTGACGAGCAACGGCAGGTCGCGGTGGCTCTGGACCCACTTGGCGAAGTAGCTGTTGATGACGGTCTCGCTGGTGGGACGGACGACGACCGGCTCCTCGAGCTGCTTGCCGCCCCCGTGGGTGACCACGGCGAGCTCGGGGCTGAACCCCTCGACGTGCTCGGCCTCGAGCCGCAGGTACGACTCGGGGATGAACAGCGGGAAGTAGGCGTTCTCGGCACCGGCCGCCTTGATGCGCATGTCGAGGGCGGCCTGCAGCCGCTCCCAGATGGCGAACCCCCACGGACGGATGACCATCGTCCCCCTGACGGGTCCGTTATCGGCCAGCTCGGCCCGGGCCACGACCTCCTGGTACCAGCGCGGAAAATCGACGCGGCGCGGGGTCAGGGCCCCCTTCGAGGGGCGCGGCGCGTCGGGAGGGTCCTCGCGTGGTGGGGCCATGGAAGCGCAGCGTAGCGGTTGGCACCGGCGACGGACCGGCCCCGGCGTGCTCCGTGGAGACCCTCAGCCGCCAGCCCTCAGCCCTCAGCCCTCAGCCCTCAGCCGTCCGCCGGCCGTCAGCCCTCAGCCGGCCGTCAGGCCTCAGCGCCGTCGCCGAACCTCTTGCGGATGAGCTCGACGCGCGCCTCGGAGGCATTGGCGTCG
>JAJZJT010000237.1 GCA_021809995.1 Actinomycetes bacterium | reverse complement strand
CCACGTCCACCGAACCGTCGGCCAACCCGGCCCGCAGTCGCGCGCGCTCGGACGCCGGGGTCCGACCGGTCAGGAGCGCCACGCCGAGCGGACGCCGGCCGGCGTGGCCAGGACCGTCCACCTCGAGACCCGCCAACAGGTCGCCGAGCGCGAGGGCGTGCTGCTCGGCGAGCACCTCGGTCGGGGCCATCAGCGCCGCCTGGTGCCCGCCCTCGACGGCGACGAGCATGGCGGCGGCGGCCACGACCGTCTTGCCCGCGCCGACGTCCCCCTGCAGCAGGCGGTGCATCGGCAACGGCGCCGCGAGGTCGGCGCAGATCTCGGCGATGGCGGCGCGCTGGCCGTCCGTCGGTCGGAACGGAAGCCCGCCGAGGAAGCGGTCGAGGAGCGTCGGCGCACCATCGGCGCGCGCCGTCACGTGCGGGACTCCCCTGGCTTGCCGGCGCTCGGCGGCGCGACGGCGCACGAGGGCCAGCTGGAGCCGGAGGAGCTCGTCGAAGGCCAGACGGCGGCGGGCGGCATCGCGGTCGGCCAGGGTGCCCGGACGGTGGATGTCGTTGTAGGCGGACGTCCGGTCGACGAGACGAAGCCGACGGCGCCACCGGTCCTCCAGTGGGTCGGCGAAGGTCCCCGAGCGCCGGAGCGCCTCGTCCACGAGGCGCGACAGACGGGCCGAGGTCAGCGTCGTCCGCTCCGACAGCGGGTAGACGGGGATGATCCTGCCGCGGCGCACCGGGCCCGGTCCGTCGTCGCACTCGGTGTCCTCACCGTCGCCGGCGCGCCGGAGCACCTCCACCACCGGGTTGACGAGCTGCAGCTCCCCGCGGAACGTGCCCGCCTTGCCGACGAAGAGCGCTTCCGTCCCAGCGGCGAGCTGGGTCGTCCGCCACGGCTGGTTGAAGAACACGACGCGGCCGGTGCCGCTGTCGTCGGCCACGAGGAGCTCGACTCGCACCGGGCCCCGCCGCCGCCCGTGAGCGGACGGAGGTCGGCTCACCCGCTCGACCCGACCGAGCACCGTGGCGGTGTCGCCGACCTCGAGGTCGGCCCACCGGGCCAGACGCGACGCGTCGACCATCCGCCGGGGCGTGTGGTGGAGGAGGTCGAGGACCGTGGTGATCCCGAGGCCGTCGAGCTCGCGTTCGGTCCGGGGGCCGACCGTCTCGAGCACCGACACGGGCAGCTCGGCGAGCTGCCGGAGCCGGCGCCCCGGTGCAGGCGGGACCGCCTCCGGCCGACCGGCCCGGCTCGGCGGTCGCCGGGTCACTCGATCGAGAACAGGTACGGGTAGAGCGGCTGGCCGCCGTGGTGGACCTCGATGTCGACGCCCGGACGGTGCTCGTGGAGCCACTCGGTGATCCGCCGGGTCGCCGCCGTCGTCGACCCCTCCCCCTCGATCAGGGTGACGAGCTCGTGGTCGCCGGCGACCAGCACGTCGAGCAGCGCGCAGGCCGCTTCGGCCACCGTCGGGGCCACGACCTCGATGCCGTCGCGCGACAGGCCCAGCCAGTCGCCCGTGCGCACCGAGCCTGCTTCGGTCTCGGCTTCGCGCACCGCCTGGGTCACCTCGCCGGGCACGACACGGCGGGCCGAGGCCAACATGGCGGCCGCGTTCTCGTCGACGTGCGACTCGGGGTCGTAGGCCAGCAGGGCGGCAAAGCCCTCGGCGATCGTGTCGGTCGGCACGACCCGGACGGTCCGAGAGGTCAGGTCGTCGACGGCGGCGGCAACCGCCTGGATGTTCTTGTTGTTCGGGAGGACGAGCACCTCCTCGGACGCCACGGCCTCGACGGCGTCGAGGAGCTCGGCCGTCGAAGGGTTCATCGACTGCCCGCCTGCGATGACGCGATGGACCCCGAGCGAGCGGAAGATCCGCCCCACGCCCTCGCCCGACGCCACCGCCACCACGGCGGTCACCGGGGGTGGACCGAGCGGCACCTCGAGGGGCCCGCTGTCCGCCTGGGCCGCGCCCTCGCGGACCCAGCGCTCCTCCTCCACCTGCTCGAGGAGGTCGGTCACCCGAATGTTGCGGGGACGGCCGGCGTCGAGGCACGCCTCGACCGCCGCGCCCACGTCGTCGGTGTGGATGTGGCAGTTCCACAGGCCGCCGCCGCCCACCACCACGATCGAGTCGCCGATACCAGCCCACACCTCCTTGAACGACGGGATGGTGTCGTCCTCGGCCTCGAGCAGGTACATGACCTCGTAGCGGAGGTCCGCCATCGACGGCTCCCCGCTGGGCTCGTCGCCGGACGGCGCGGGTGCGACGGCCACCGGACCCTTCGCAACGGCAGGCGGCTCGGGAAGGGCACGACCGTCGACCACGGCGAGCAGGGCGTCGAAGAGCAGGACGAAGCCCGTGCCGCCGGCGTCGACGACGCCGGCCCGGCGCAGGACCGGCAGCAGGTCGGGCGTGCGCTCGAGGGCATCGGCGGCACCGCGCCGCGCCGCCTCGACGACGTCGAGGAGGGACTTGCCCGCCGCTGCGGCCTCCGAGGCGGCGACGGCGGCGCCCCTTGCGACCGTGAGGATCGTCCCCTCGACGGGTCGCAGCACCGCGGCTCGAGCGAGCTCGTCCGCCCGGACGAGGGCACCTGCCAGGTCCTTCGGCCCCGGCGCGCCGTCGGCGGCGGCGCCCATCCCCTCGGCGAGCCCCCGCAGCAACTGGGAGAGGATGACCCCCGAATTGCCTCGGGCGCCCATCAGCGACCCGTGCACGAGGGCCCGGCACGTCGCGTCGAGGTCGAGGGTGCCGTCGCCGGCGCCCGCACCGGCGAGCTCCGTCACCACCGACTCGACGGTGAGGGCCATGTTGGTGCCGGTGTCGCCATCGGGCACGGGGTAGACGTTGAGGCGGTTGATGGCCTCCTGGTGGCTGCGGAGGGCGTCGCGGTACGTGGTGACCACCCGGCGCAGCTCCGCCGGGCCGAGTGCGTCGAGGGCGCCCATGGCCAGGATGCTAACCTTTCGGCCGTTCGCCGAGCAGTACGAAGGGAAGTCGACGCGAGATGGCAGCGGTGTGCGAGGTCTGTGGCAAGAAGCCGTCGTTCGGCATGAGCATCAGCCACTCCCACCGGCGCACCAAGCGCCGCTGGAACCCCAACATCCAGCGGGTCCGGGCTCTCGTCGACGGCGCCCCTACTCGGCTCGACGTCTGCACGTCGTGCATCCGCGCCGGCAAGGTCACCAAGCCTCCGGTGCGCACCCGCCCGTCCTGACGTCCTGACGGACCCACGGGCGCCTGCTTGCAGGCACCTTCCTCCCTGACGCCGGCACGAGCCCCGGCGTGCTCGCGGCGCGCCTCCGGGCTGGCTGACGCCCCGGCTGGGCGCTTCTGAGCCTCTTCCAAGGAAGTTCCGAGGAATTTCCAAGGTGGCTGCGCTGGGCTGCCAGCGTCCGAACTGCCCGGGAGCCCGGGCATCGGCGGACCGCTCCCACGCGGGTGACGAGAAGCGAGGTGGTCCGTGCGGTCGAAGCCGAAGACAGGCAGCAGGCGACGGGTGCTCGCCGTCGCGGGTGCGCTCATCGTGGTCGGCGGGGGGATCGCCGCCTGGTTCGGCACCCGTCCGGCGAGCTCGGCGGCGACGACGACACGCGTGGTGACCGTGGCGCCGGCGACCCTCGACCAGTCGGTGGCGTCGACGGGGACGGTCGAGCCTGCGCAGCAGGCGGACCTGTCCTTCGTCGTCAGCGGCGTCGTGGCCGCCGTCGACGTGTCGGTGGGACAGAAGGTCACTGCCGGAGAGACGCTCGCCACCCTCGACCCGACCCAGCTCGACGCCACGCTCGCCCAGGCCCAGGCCACCCTCGCCCTCGACCAGGCGAAGCTCTCCTCGGACCAGGCCGCCGGCGCGTCCGCCGCTCAGCTCGACGCCGACGAAGCGGCGGTCGTCTCCGCTCAGGCCCAGGTGTCGTCGGCCCAGGCCGATGTGTCGGATGCCGCGCTCACCTCGACGATCACCGGCACGGTGGCATCGGTGGGCGTGTCGGTGGGCGAGTCGGTCGGGGCCGGTGGGTCGACGGCCGGTGGGTCGACGGCCGGTGGGTCGGCCGGCACGTCCGCCGGCTCGTCCTCCACTGCCCAGTTCGTCGTCGTGAGCACGGGGTCCTTCGTGGTCGACACCTCCGTCGACGACAGCCAGGTCGGCCGCGTCGCAGTGGGCGACCAGGCGGTCGTCACGGTCGCCGGCTCGACGACGGCCGTCTACGGCACCGTCGGGTCGGTGGGGCTCGAAGCCACGGCGAGCTCGGGCGTGGCCTCGTTCCCCGTCGTCGTGGACGTCACCGGCAGTCCCGCCGGCCTCTACGGCGGGACGAGCGCCAACGTCACCATCATCACCAAGGTGCTCCAGGACGTCCTCGAGGTCCCGACCTTGGCGCTGCGCAGCTCGACCGCCGGCGGCGTCACCGTCGACGTCCTCGAGCAGGGCCACCAGGTCGCCCGCGCCGTCACCGTCGGGATCGCCGCAGGCGGCGAGACACAGGTCGTCCACGGCCTGACGGTCGGCGAGCAGGTCGTCGTCCCGCTCCTCCGGGCCACCCGACCTGGAGCAGCCGGGTCCGGCCGGGGCGGTCTGCTCGCCGGCGGTGGCGGCTTCGGCGGTGGAGGAGGCCGCCTGGGCGGTGGCGGCCGCTTCGTCGGTGCAGGCGGCTTCGGCGGTGGCGGTGGCGGTGGCGGC
>JAJZJT010000236.1 GCA_021809995.1 Actinomycetes bacterium | reverse complement strand
ACGTCGAAGCGGGCAGCGGCGACGGCCCGGAGCGCCGCGGCACCGCCGCCGACGAACCCGGCCAGGGCGAGGCGGGCCGTGCCCGGCACGGTCGTCACCAGCGGAGCGCCCTCGGCGAGCAGCCGCCTTGCCCGGTCGCACTCGAAGCAGACGAGGGCGCGCAGCCCTGGGGACGCCGGGGTGGACGTGAGCTCCTCCGCGGCGACCCCGAACCGCTCGAGGTCGTCGGCCGGCAGGTAGACGCGGCCCGCCCGGGCGTCCTCGGCGACGTCCTGCCAGTGCTCGACCAGCTGGAGGGCGGTGCAGACGGCGTCCGACCGGGCGACCCTGCCCGGGTCGTCGAGCCCGAGCACCCCGAGCACCATCCGCCCGACCGGGTTGGCCGACAGCCGGCAGTAGCCCAGCAGGTCGTCGAAGGTCTCGTAGCGCCGCACGCGCTGGTCGAGGCGGTTCGCCTCGATGAGGTCGAGGAAGGGCTGCCGGTCGAGCCCCCGGCCGACGGTGGCGCCGAGCCGGGCGAAGACCGGGTGCGTGGCGCGGCCGGCGAAGGCGGCGTCGAGCTCGGCTTCGGCCCAGTCCAGCCACGCGCTCCGGTCACCGGACGCCGCGTCGCCGAGCTCGTCGACCAGGCGGGCGTAGCCGTAGAGGGCCACGAGGTCGCGTCGGACCCGACCGGGCAGCCACCGGGTCGCCACCACGAAATTCTCCGAGGCCGCCCGGGCGTCGACCGCCGCGAGGTCGGGGACGGTGACGGGTACCGACCGAGTCCCGGCGTTCAGCATCTGGCTGTGCGACAACCGGGTTCCTCCACGGGCAGGCGTGCGTGCAGACGAACAATTCGTGCGTCCGACGTTCACGCCGTTGTACACGCGGCCGGGAGCACCCGTCAACGCAGGGGGGGCAGGTGGCGGCCTGCCCACCACGAGCCGGCCTCGGCGCCGATGCTCGGGCTCGGCCGGCCGAGGGAGGCTCAGGAGGCGAAAGCCCCGGCGACCACGCGCTGGAGCACGCGCCCGATGACCCGGGCCCCTCGCTCGATGTCGTCGCCCCGGCCGGTGACCCGCTGGCCGATGCGAGCCGTGAGCGAGCCCAGGGCCTGGCGTGCGTCGTCGCGCCGGGACGGCCACCGGAACATCACGCCGGAGAAGAGGTCGAGGAAGATCGGGACATAGGGCTCGAGCGCCTCGCCGAGCTCGCTCGCCGCTCGGTCGGGCGAGACGCGACCCGTGCACCCGGTACGCTCCTCGAAGGCGGCGGCCACCTCGGCGACCGCTGCCGAGACGGCCGCCAGGAACAGCTCCTCCTTGGAGGGGAAGTGCCGATAGACCGCCGACTTGGAGAGCCCGGCCGCAGCCGACACGTCGGCGAGCGACACCGCGTCGTAGCCCCGGTGCGCGAACGCATCGGTCGCCGCGGCGAGCAGCCGCGTCGACACGTCGTCGAGCGGCGGCAGCAGGAGCCCGCGGGTGTCGTCGTCCCACTGGTCCGGGTGGAAGGACCGACCGCGTTCGAGCACGTCCGGCAGCACGTCCGCGATGGAGTCCAGCGACAGTCGGCGCTCGCGCAGACGTCGGATGACGAGGAGCACGTAGAGATGGCGCTCGTCGTAGACGAAGCGGTTGCGAGCCACCTCGAGCGCAGGCGGCAAGAGGCCGAGGTGTCGGTAGTGGTGGATGGTGGCGACAGGGATACCGGTGCGCTCGACGAGGTCCGCCATCGAGAACCCCCGCGGGGCCGGCTCGCCTGCCGGGCCCACGACCTCGTCCGAGGAGGACCGGCAGGGCGTGCCGGCGGAACCCCCTGGACGTGGCTCGCCGGTGGTCTGGTCGAGGCCGGTTAGCACCTCAACGCTCGACTTCGTCCTCGATCGTCTGGGGCCCATGGCTCCTCGGTCGTCGCCGGCTCCGACACCGCTCGCCCCCCAAGCATCGCACGCCGCCCCGTTTCGTGCCGTGCGCTCGCCGCGTTTGCGGGCCCGATCCGGAAGAGCGGCTGGCCAGCCCGCCCCCGGTGGCGACCGGCTGGGGAACGCGAGGGCGGGCTGGCCAGGGCGGGGCAGCCGGCAGCGGGGGGCGGAACCTTGACGGCCCGTGCCGATGCTGCCACCATGGAGGACGTGAACCGGACGACCGTGCGCGTGACCGTGACCTCGGAGCTCCTCCTTACCTGACGGCGAACGCCACATCGCGTTCGCCCGCAACCTCCTGTGCCGACCGGCCAGGGGGTTTTTTGTTGGCCCGGGCCCGGCGACAGCCGGGACCGGCGAGGAGCGGCAACCCGAGATCGGTCGCAGCGCCACGGCCGGCAGCCCGGCCGAGCCGGGCACGAGACAGGCACAGCAGACAGGGAGCCCACCATGACCAGCGAACACCCCGGCACCGGCGGGAGCGCACCCGGCCACCGCGTCGAGTACCCCTGCGACGTGTCCCCCATGCCCTTCGCCAAGTACCCGGCCCACCTTCCGCTCCAGCTCGCCGACCGCACGTGGCCGGACCGCACCTTCACGCGGGCGCCACGCTGGGCCAGCGTCGACCTGCGCGACGGCAACCAGGCGCTCGTCGACCCCATGGACCCCGAGCGCAAGCTGGCCCTGTTCGACACCCTCGTCGCCGTCGGGTTCAAGGAGATCGAGGTCGGCTTCCCCTCGGCCTCCCAGACCGACCTCGACTTCCAGCGGCTCATCATCGACGAGGGGCGCATCCCCGACGACGTGACCATCCAGGTCCTCGTCCAGTGCCGCGAGGAGCTGATCGAGCGCACCTTCGAGTCGCTGACGGGCGCCCCCCGGGCGATCGTCCACTTCTACAACTCGACGTCCGAGCTCCAGCGCCGCGTCGTCTTCGGTCTCGACAAGGCGGGGATCGTGGACATCGCCGTCAACGCGGCCCGCCTGTGCAAGAAGTTCGAGGCCGGCCTGGCGGGCACCGAGGTGCGCTACGAGTACTCGCCCGAGAGCTTCACGGGCACCGAGCCCGAGTTCGCCGTCGAGATCTGCGAGGCCGTCATGGACGTCATCGAGCCCACGCCCGAGCGTCCGATGGTCATCAACCTCCCCGCCACCGTCGAGATGTACACGCCCAACGTCTACGCCGACGTGATCGAGTGGTTCGGCCGGACGATCAAGCAGCGCGACGCCGTGGTGCTGAGCGTGCACCCCCACAACGACCGGGGCACGGCGGTGGCCGCCGCCGAGCTCGCCGTGCTGGCCGGGGCCGACCGCGTCGAGGGCACGCTCTTCGGGAACGGAGAGCGCACCGGCAACGTCGACGTGGTGACGCTCGCCATGAACCTCTTCTCGCAGGGGGTCGACCCCGCCCTCGACTTCTCGGACATCGAGCGGGTCCGGCGTGCCGCCGAGCACGCCACCCGCATGCCGGTCCACCCTCGCCACCCCTACGCCGGCGACCTCGTCTACACGGCGTTCTCGGGCTCGCACCAGGACGCCATCAACAAGGGCATGCGGGCCATCGGCAACGACTACGAGGTCTGGGAGGTGCCGTACCTGCCGATCGACCCCAAGCACACGGGCCGCACCTACGAGGCGATCATCCAGGTCAACAGCCAGTCGGGCAAGGGGGGCGTCGCCTACCTGATGGACACCGAGCACGGCCTCGACCTGCCTCGGCAGCTCCAGGTCGAGTTCTCGAAGGAGGTCCAGGCGGTCACCGAGGCCACCGGCACGGTGATCCGTCCCGGCGAGATGTGGGACGTCTTCGCCCGGACCTACCTGCCCGGCGACGCCGAGGTCCGCCTCGTCGGCTCCGAGGTCACCACCGGCGGCAAGCGCACGACGGTCACGGCCCAGCTGCTCGTCGACGGCGCGCCTCGGACGGCCATCGGCGAGGGGAACGGGCCGATCGACGCGCTGGTCGCCGCGCTCCGCGGGGAGCTCGGGGTCACCTTCGAAGTGCGCGACTACAGCGAGCACGCCCTCACCTCGGGCAGTGGTGCGTCGGCCGTCGCCTATGTGGAGGCCGAGGGGCCCGACGGGACGACCTGGTGGGGCGTGGGCATGGACTCGAGCATCCTCGACGCCTCGCTGCAGGCCGTGGTCAGCGCGGCGAACCGGGCCCGGCGACGGGCATCGACCTGACCGGCACCCGCCCTGACGGGCCCGACCGGGCGGCCCCCGTCTCCCCGGCGACCGGCGCACGCGACGAAGGGAACCGACCGTGACCACCCGGACCATCGCCCCGAGCGGAGCCCCGTGCTGGGCAGGCCTCGGGACCTCTGACGTCGAGGGGAGCCGCCGCTTCTACGGCGAGCTGCTCGGCTGGGAGGCCCTCGAGCCAAACCCCGACTTCGGCGGCTACTTCCTGTTCGAGCACGCCGGCGTGCCGGTCGCCGGCATCATGGACGCCGCGACCTTCGCCGCAGCGGGCAGTTCGGCCTGGTCGGTCTCTTGGGAGGTCGAGGACGTGGACGCCGCCGTCGCCACGGTGCGCTCCCTGGGCGGCTGGGTCGCCCAGGGAGCCGCCGACACCCCGTCTGGCCGCATGGCAGCGGTCACCGACCCGTGCGGGGCAGCCTTCAAGCTGCGCCAGGGACGGGCGGCCTGACCGGGCGGCCTGACCGGGCGGCCTGACCGGGCGGCCTGACCGGGCGGCCTGACCGGGCGGCCTGACCGGTGCCGAGCCGCCGGCTCAGCCCCCGTTGAGCCGGCGGTAGACGCCCTTGGTCCGGCGA
>JAJZJT010000235.1 GCA_021809995.1 Actinomycetes bacterium | reverse complement strand
CGAGCTCGTCGACGGTGACGGCCACGACGGTGCTGGTGGGCCTACCGCCCCGCCCCGGCGCCGGTGGGCCCCACGGCCGGCCGGCCGCCGTCGGCACGGCCCCAGGCACCGCGGCCTGACGCCGCACCCGTCCGCCTGTGTGCACCTCGCCGCCGGCGGCCGGCCGGTGGCGAGGTGCACCAGCATCTCCGGTCGCGTGCCCGGTTCCCTCAGGCGGCGCGGGCGGTGCCCCGGATCGTCGGTCGCACGAACGACGGGGCCTTGCGCATGCTGGCCCGCTCGAGGTGCTCGACGGTGAGCCCAGCGGCAGCGATCGCCGTCTCGGTGCGCCGGGTCAGGTGGCAGTTGCCGGCGACGGCTCGCCACAGTGGCTCGATTCGCCGCTGCCAGCGCAGCCGGGGCGGCCGGTCATCGGCGGCCACGTGCTCGATGAAGAGGAAGCGACCCTCCGGGCGCAGGACGCGCCGGACCTCGTCCAGCGCGCGTCCGGGGTCGCCGACCGAGCACAAGACGAGAGTCGCGACCACGGTGTCGAAGCTGGCGTCGTCGAACGGCAAGGCCTCGGCCGGCGCGTCGACGACCTCGGGAGCGAGCGGACGCTCGGTCGACACCACGGCGCGGTGGAGGCGGGTCCGCATGGCCCGGTCCGGCTCGGCGAGGACCAGCCGGGTCACCCCGTCGGGGTAGAAGCTGAGGTTGCGTCCGGTGCCGGCACCGAGCTCGAGGGTGGCACCGAACGCCTCGCCGAGCAGCTCGGCGCGCCACTGCGAGAGCCCGGCCTCTTCGACGCCGGCCATCATCCGGTCGTACACCATCGCCATCAGGCTCATCGGACCCCCCCGTGCCGGCGCTCCGGTCGCACCCCGGCGCCCCACATCGTGGCAGAGCGGGCATGACGGCGGTGCGGAGGCCGTGCTGCACCGACGTGCCGGGCGTCTGCGCCTGCCGCGGCAGATACCCATGGGGGTATGATATCCTGGCATCATGCAGATCGACGAAGCGACGAGTGCCGACGTGGTCAAGCGGTTGCGGCGGGTCGAGGGCCAGCTGGCCGGCATCGTGCGGATGATCGAGGACGGTCGCGAGTGCGACGACGTCGTCATGCAGCTCTCGGCGGCGAGCCGGGCGCTCAGCCGTGCCGGGTTCAAGATCGTCTCGTCGGGGCTCCGCCAGTGCCTCGACCCGAACGCGGCCGGCGACCGCTCGGGCATCGACACCGAACGGATGGAGCGGCTCTTCCTGTCGCTCGCCTGACCCGCTGAGCCTGTCGGACCCGGTTGGCCCGAAGGGGGCTCGGTTCGGGCGCAATACCCTACCGGGTAGTGTAGGAAACGGCGGGACCGGTACGAAGCTCAGTGCCGCCGCACGACCCAGCCGCACGACCCTCCACTCGCGGGGACCCTCCACTCGCGGGGACCCTCGGTGCCGACCGACCGACCCGATTGACCTGACCGATCGACCGACCAGCTCCGGGCCCCCGGGCCCTCCGACGCCACGAGAGGACACTGCTCCATGAGCATCGAGACCGACGACCGCCGCCCGACCGCCGCCGGTGCGACAACTGCTCGCCGCCCGGAGAGGGCGGCCGAGCCGACCCGGCGCGGTGAGGACGCGACCCCGACGCGCACGCCCGTGCTCGCCGCCCTGGGCTCCTGGACAGCGACCCACCTGAAGCACGTCCTCGTCGCCTGGGCGGCCGCCCTCGTCCTCTTCGGGGCCTTCGCACCGCGCGTCGAGTCGGCGCTCGCCGGTGCGGGCTGGGAGAGCTCGACGAGCCAGTCGGTCGCCGCACGGACGGTCATCCAGCGCGACTTCGCCGGCCTCGGCTCGACGGCCCTGCAGGTGGTGGTGGTCGACCACCACGGCCCGATCGCCTCCGATCCGGCGGGCCGCCAGGTCGTCGCCGCCGTCACGTCGACGCTCGCCGCCAGTCACGCAGTCTCGACCGTCGTCCCGCCCCGTCCCGGAGCCAGCCTGTCAGCCGATGGCCGTACGGCGGTCGTCGAGGCGGGTGCCCGGGTGGGCCCCAACGCCATGGTGAAGGCGGCGGGCACGCTCGGACCCGAGCTGGCGAGGCTCGCCCGGCCGGGCGTGTCGGTCGAGCTGACCGGTGACAGCGCGCTCTGGAGCCAGTTCAACTCGGCCAACCGCAGCGCCATGCTCCGCTCCGAGGTGCTCTCGTGGCCGGTCACGATGGTCATCCTCGTGCTCGCCTTCGGCACCCTGGTCGCTGCAGGACTGCCGCTCATGCTCACCCTCGCTGGCCTCGTGGTCGCTGCCGGCGCGCTGGTGATGGCCACCCACGTCGCCCCGGTGTCGATCTGGGCGCTCAACTTCGCGCTCATGTTCGCCCTGGCGCTCGGTATCGACTACGCGCTCTTCCTCGTGGTGCGCTTCCGGAGCGCCCTCGAGCGCCGGCACGTCACTCCCGGTGATCGCGCCGGGGTGGTCGAGTCGGTGGCCGAGACGATGAACACGGCGGGCAAGGCCGTGGCCTTCTCGGCGGTGACGGTGCTCCTCTCCCTCTCGGCCGTCTTGCTCGTCCCGAGCCCCGCCTTCCGGTCGATGGCGCTCGGCATCATGCTCTCGGTCGTCGCCGTCCTGGCGGCGACCCTCACCCTCCTCCCCGCCGTGCTCGGGGCCCTCGGGACCCGAGTCAACGCCGGTGCCGTCCGCCTGCACCGGCGCCCGCGCTCGGTCGCTCCTGCCGTCCCAGGCACGCCGGACGCAACGGGTCACCACCTCCACCACCACGGCGCCGCGCTCGACCGTCGCCTGCACGCGTGGGCCCGCTTGGTGTGGCGCCGCCCCGCGGCGGTCGCGGCGGTCGCCGGCATCCTCCTAGCCCTCGCCATCGCTCCGGTGTTCGGCCTGCGGACGTCGATGCCGTCGATCACGATCATCCCGGCGTCCTCGTCCGCCCGGATCGGCTACGAGCAGGTGACGAGCGCCTTCGGCCCCGGGGCTCCGGGCACGCTCGAGGTCGTGGCCCCCGTCGGCTCCGGCGCTCAGGCGCTCACGGCGGCGCGCTCGACGGAAGGCGTCGCCGCCGCCCTTCCCGGGCCGGTCTCGCACGGATGGCAGCTGCTCCAGGTCGTGCCCACGAGCGACCCCTCGTCACCGGCGACGGCGGCGACGATCGCCCGTCTGCGGTCCGCGCTCCCAGCCGGCAGCCTGGTCGGCGGAGCCGCCGCCGAGAACGTCGACCTCCAGCAGTCACTGGCGGCGAAGACGCCGCTCGTCTTCGGCATCTTGGCGGGTGTCGGCTTCCTGATGCTCCTCGTCGCGCTCGGGAGCCCGTGGCTCGCACTGGTGGGCATGGTCGTGACCGGCCTGTCGGTGGCCGGGGCGTTCGGGGTCGCCCGCCTGATCTTCCAGAATGGCTCCGGGGCATCGTTGCTCGGGTTCGTCCCCCAGGGCTTCGTCGACGCCTGGGGTCCGATCTTCTTCGGCGCGATGGTGACCGGTGTGGCGATGGACTACACGCTGTTCCTGCTGTCGTCGGCGAAGGAGAGCTACGAGCTGCACCGTGACCCCGAGCACGCCATGGTGTCGTCGGTGCGCTCCGCCGGGCGCGTCGTGGTGTCGGCTGCAGCCATCATGGTGGCCGTGTTCCTGACGTTCGCTCTGTCCGGCCCTCTCGCCCCGAAGGAGATGGGCGTCATCCTGGCAGCCGCCGTGGCCATCGACGCGCTCGTCGTCCGGATGGCGCTCCTGCCCGTCCTGCTGCGCTTCGGCGGCCACCGAATCTGGGGCAGCCCGGCCTGGCTCGAGCGGATCGTCCCCACCGTCCACTTCGCGCACTGACGACGCGGCGAGGGCCCGATGGCCTGGTCCTCGCCGTCCCGAACCCAACAAGGAGGATGTCCCATGGAAGGACTCACCGCCACCGTCCGCCGTCCCCTGGCCGAGGTGGACCCCGTCGTGCGCCAGGCCCTGTCCGAACAGGGCTTCGGCGTGCTGACCGAGATCGACGTCGCGGCGACGCTCCGCGCCAAGCTGGGCGTCGAGCGGACGGGCCTCGTCATCCTGGGCGCCTGCAACCCGAACTTCGCCCACCAGGCCCTCGTACAGGACCCCACGGTCGCCATGCTGCTGCCCTGCAACGTGGTCCTCGAGGAGGTCGACGGTGGGACTCGGGTGAGCATCGCGGACCCCCGCCAGCTCATGCCTGACCCGTCCTTCGCCGAGCTGGCGAATGAGGCTGCCGACCGCCTCACGGCGGCGCTCGCAGCGGTCACGGCAGCCGCCTAGCCAGCGTGCCCGGGTGGCGCCGCGCCCGGGCTCCTCAGCCGAGCCGCTCCAGCACTGGGCCGCCGGCGGCCAGGCAGTGGCCCAGTGCTGGGCACGAGAGCGCTACCGGCGCCTCCGGCACGAGCTGCGTGCGCGCCGCGCTCCAGGGCTGGGCGGCGGCGCCCGTCAGGACCAGCACCCCGGCCTGCGACGTGGTCGCCGTCGTGCTGCCCGTGGCCACGCAGGCGGACGACGTCGGGCACGACACGGCCCCGAGCGAGGCGATCGAGCTCCCCACCGTTTCCGGCGTCCACGTCGACCCACCGTCGGTGGTCGTGAGCAGCACGGCCGTGCCGCTGCGTGGCGCCCCGAACGTCGTCGCGGTCGTGCCGGTGACCACGCAGTCGCCGCCGGGCAGAGCTGGCAGGGTGGACGTGGTCGTCGTCCCCGCCGTCGAGGGCGGCCCGGACGTAGAGCTGGCAGGAGC
>JAJZJT010000234.1 GCA_021809995.1 Actinomycetes bacterium | reverse complement strand
ACCGCGCCCGGCAGGCCCGGGAGACCGGCGAGGCCCGAGAGGTCCGGGACGCTCACCGAACGCCCTGGCCGGCGTGGAAGAAGAAGTTGACGAGGGCCGGGCCGGCTCCGATCAGGAGGGCGGCGAGCCCCGAGACGAGCACGGCCCGGCGCCCGACATAGGCCTGCTGGTAGTTCTGTCCGTGAGACCCGAGCGCCCACGCCGCCGCCCCGACCACCAGGCCCACGAGGGCGAGGGCGAGGGCCCACCCGCCGATGCCGTTGACGAGCCCCTGCAGCACGTGGCCCCCGGGGAGCGCCCCGGTGTCGGGGCTCATGGAGACGTCGACCAGGCGGGCGCCTCCCGCCAGCCCGAGCGCGGCCACCCACGGCGGCGAGACCGGGGCGAGCAGCGGGTCGAGCGTGGCGGTGGGCGACGCCAGCACGTGGACAAGCGGAAGCAGGACGGGGACGTCGGTCATGGAGCCACCGTAAAAGGTGTTCTGATAGATTTCAAGTTGTTTCATGCTATCTCGCCCAGGTCGTCGGGCAGCGGCTCCCTGGGCCGCCGGTGGACGCCGCCCCGGGGAGCGCCGGAACGCTCCCTGCCACCTGGCATGCTGGGTCCGTGAAGTCCTACGAGGTCGGCTACGTCGTGATCGCCGCCGTCGCCGTGATCGCCGTCGCCGTCGCCCTGGCGTGGGGGCGGAGGGCAGGACGGCGGAGCCTGCAGCAGCGCCTGACCGCGCTGGCCAGCCGGCTGGGGACGGAGCCACCCGAGGACGGCACCGTCGAGGCGGTGCTCTCCCACCTCGAGAAGACGACCGGCGAGGCGTCCGAGGCCGTCACCGAGGCGAGCGCGGACGCCATCCGGCTCCGCAAGGCGCTCGACACCCTTCCCCAGGGCGTCGTGGTGTGCGACGAGACGGGCGAGGTCGCCTTCCGGAACGCACGCGCCGAGGCGATGGTGGCGGCGCGCCACGGGGACGCCCTCGCCACCGAGGCGGTGACCGAGCTGCTCGGGAACGCCTGGCGCGACGGCGGCGCCGAGCGGACCCTCGAGCTCTACGGCCCGCCCCGCCAGACTCTGACGGTGGGCACGCACCTGATCGACGACGGCCGCCGGCCGCTCGGGGCCATCGCCATCATCGAGGACGTCTCCGAGCGACGCCGGCTCGAGCAGATCCGGCGCGACTTCGTCGCCAACGTGAGCCACGAGCTGAAGACCCCCATCGGCGCCCTCGGGCTCCTCGCCGAGACGCTGACCTTCGAGACCGACCCCGACATCGCCCAACGCCTGGCCTCGCGCATCCAGTCGGAGGCGTTCCGGGTCAGCCGGATCATCGACGACCTGCTCGACCTGTCCCGCATCGAGTCCGAGGCCGCCCCGCCGCGCGAGCCGATCCACGTGAACCTGGTGATGGCCGAGGCCGTCGAACGCGTCCGGGCCGCCGCCGAGCAGCGGGGGGTGACCATCGAGCTCCACGAGCCCGACCCGCCCGTCCACGTCCTCGGTGACCGACGGCAGCTGGTCTCGGCCATGCACAGCCTGCTCGAGAACGCGGTGACCTTCTCCTACGACGGCGGGGTGGTCACCGTCTCGGGCGAGCAGCAGGACGGCGAGGTCCGCCTGGCCGTCGCCGACCACGGGGTGGGCATCCCCGCCCGCGACCTCGACCGCATCTTCGAGCGCTTCTACCGGGTCGACCACGGGCGCAGCCGCGAGACGGGCGGCACCGGGCTCGGGCTCTCCATCGTCCGCCACGTGGCCGCCAACCACCAGGGGAGGGTCGACGTCGACTCGCGCGAGGGCGAGGGGTCGACGTTCACCCTGATCCTGCCGAGCCCCGACCACGCCGTCGCGTGACCGCCGTGACGACCGCTTCCTACCAGCCCCCCGCCCAGACCAAGGTGCTCCTCGCCGAGGACGAGGAGTCCTTCGTCGACGCCCTCGTCGTCGGGCTGGCCCGCGAGGGGTTCGACGTGACGGTCGCCCGGGACGGCAACGAGGCGATCCGCCTCTTCGACGAGGTGGCGCCCGACCTGATCCTCCTCGACCTGATGCTGCCCAAGCTGTCGGGCATCGACGTGTGCCGGGCCATCCGGGCCCGCTCGTCGGTGCCGATCATCATGGTGACGGCCAAGGGGACGGAGATCGACACCGTCGTCGGGCTCGAGGTCGGGGCCGACGACTACGTGGCCAAGCCCTACCGGCTGCGCGAGCTGGTGGCCCGCATGCGCGCCGTGCTCCGCCGCACCCCGCAGAGCGAGCCGGCACCCGCTCCCGATCCCGTCGGCCGAGCCCGCCCCGGCGCACCGGCACCGGCGTCCGGCACGCAGCTCGAGGCGGGCGGCATCGTGGTCGACACCGACCGGCACCTCGTCTTCGTGCGCGGCGAGGAGGTCCACCTCCGCCGCAAGGAGTTCGAGCTGCTCACCCTGCTCATGGAGAACGTCGGGCGCGTGCTCACCCGCGACGTGCTCATCGACCGGGTGTGGGGCGCGGACTACTACGGCGACACCAAGACGCTCGACGTCCACATCAAGCGGCTGCGGTCGCACCTCGAGGAGGACCCGTCCTCCCCGCGGCTCATCACCACGATCCGCGGCGTCGGCTACCGCTTCGACGAGCCCCGTCCGTAGGGAGGGGCTCGGGGCTCAGGCCGGCGGCGTGATGACCGTCGTCCCGCCGAGGTAGGGGGCGAGGGCCTCGGGGAGGACCACCGACCCGTCGGAACGGCGACCCGTCTCGACGAGAGCCGCCCAGATCCGGGCCCACGCGAGGGCCGAGCCGTTCAGCGTATGGACGAGCACGGGGCCGCCGCCGTCGGTCGGTCGATAGCGGATCGAGGCACGGCGGGCCTGGTAGTCGGTGCACCAGCTGACAGAGGACACCTCGAGCCACTGGTCGACGCCGGGGGCGTAGACCTCGAGGTCGAAGGTGCGGGCCGCCGAAAGCCCGAGGTCGCCGGTGCACAGGTCGAGGACGCGGTAGTGGAGGCCGAGCTCGGCGAGGAGCGACTCGGCCCGCTGCACCATGTCGCCGAGGAGGGCGGGGGCCTGCGCCTCGGTGCTGTACGCGAACAGCTCGACCTTGTCGAACTCGTGGACGCGGAGCAGCCCCCGCGTGTCGCGCCCGGCCGAGCCGGCCTCGCGTCGGAAGCACGCCGTGGCCGCCGTGAGCCGCACGGGCAGGCTCGCCTCCTCGAGGAGGTCGCCTCGGAGCATCGAGGTGAGCGGCACCTCGGCGGTCGGGATGGCCCACAGGTCGTCCCGCTCCAAGTGGTACGCCTCGTCGACGAACTTGGGGAGGTGGCCCGTCGACTGCATCGTCTCGGTGCGCACGAGGGTGGGCGGGCGGACCTCCTCGAAGGCGTCGGCGTGGTGGTCGAGGGCGAAGGCGGTGAGGGCACGGAGCAACCGGGCGCCCATCCCCCGGTAGAGGGGGAACATCGAGCCCGACAGCTTGGCACCCCGCTCCATGTCGAGGATGCCGAGGGCGGCGCCCACCTCCCAGTGCGGCACCCGCTGGGCGTCGCCGTAGGTCGGGGGGACCTCCGGCCACGTCCGCACCACCACGTTGTCCTCGGGGCCGAGGCCGTCGGGAGCGTCGGGGGCGGGCAGGTTGGGCAGGACGAGGAGACGGCTCCGGAGCTCCTCGGCCACCACCTCGGCCTCGCGATCGGCTGCCGCCTGCTGCTCCCCCACCGCCCGGCTCGCCCCGGTGAGCTCGGCGGCGCGGGCGTCGTCGCCAGCCCGGCGGGCCTCGGCCACCTGACGAGAGAGGGCCTTCACCTCGGCACGCAGGTCGTCGCGCCGTCGCGCCGCAGCGCGGACCTGCCGGTCGAGCTCGGCGAGCCCCTCGACCTCGGCGGCGTCGATGCCCCGGCGTCCGAGCGCGGCCTGCACTCGCGCGGCGTCGTCCCTGACCAGGCGGATGTCGATCATGTCGGGACAACGGTAGCGTGAGGCGTCGTGGACGACGTGCGACCAGGCCCCGGGGCGACCTCGGACGCCGTCATCGTGTGCGACGAGCTGGTCGTCCGCTACGGGGACCGGGTGGCCGTCGGCGGGCTGTCGCTGACGGCCCGTGCCGGCACGGTGACCGCCCTCCTCGGGCCGAACGGGGCCGGCAAGACCTCGACCGTCGAGACCCTCGAGGGGTACCGCCGCCCGAGCTCGGGCACCGTCTCCGTGCTCGGGCTCGACCCGGTCGCCGACCACGCCGCCCTCGTCCCCCGCGTCGGGGTGATGCTCCAGCAGGGGGGCGTCTACCCCTCGCTCACCCCCCGCCAGGTGCTCCGGCTCTTCGCCGCCTACTACGACGACCCCGAAGAGCCCCAGGCCCTCCTCGAGCGAGTCGGGATCTCCCGGGCCGCCACGACGCCGGTGCGCCGACTGTCGGGAGGCGAGCGCCAACGCCTGTCCCTCGCCCTCGCCCTGGTGGGCAAGCCGTCGGTCGTCTTCCTCGACGAGCCCACCGCCGGCGTCGACCCCGAGGGTCGCCTGGCCGTGCGCGACGTCGTCCGCCAGCTGCGCGACGCCGGCGTGTGCGTCCTGCTCACCACCCACGAGCTGACCGAGGCCGAGCGGCTCGCCGACCGCGTGGTGATCATCGCCCACGGACGGGCCCTCGCCGAGGGGACCCCGACCGAGCTCACCACCCGGGCAGCCGACGGAGCGGTGCGCTTCACGGCGCCCGCCGGCATCGACACGGCCGCCCTGAGGGTGCGCTGGGCGGC
>JAJZJT010000233.1 GCA_021809995.1 Actinomycetes bacterium | reverse complement strand
AGCAGGGTGAGCAGGGTCCCGACCACGGCGAACCCGGCCGAGAGGCGCAGGGCGCCGGCCACGCCCAGGTGGTCCTTGATCACCGGGAAGAGGTACACGCCGATGAACGCGCCGACCTTGGCGATGCCGGCCGAGATGCCGTGGCCGGTCGTGCGGACGCTGGTCGGGTAGACCTCGCCAGCCAGGACGAACGTGGTCGTGTTGGGCCCGAACTCGGCGAAGAAGTAGCTCATGCCGAAGAGGATCAGGAACGGCACGACCGCCGCCGTGATGCCGGGGACGACCCCGATCAGGAGGAAGGCGAGACCCATCAGCGGGAAGCCGATCAGCTGGAGCCGCCGGTGGCCGATCCGGTCCATCGTGTAGGCGGCGAGGAAGTACCCGGGCACCGCGGCGACCGTGAAGACGATCAGCTGGAGCGCGAGGGCCTCGGTGAGCACGTGGGCGCCGTGGCTGCCGAGCACGCTCTTGACGATCAGGGGAGCGGACACCGAGTTGCCGTAGTAGGCGTAGTCGAAGACGAACCAGGCTCCCGCCGTGCCGGCCAGGTAGCGGAGGTAGCGGGGATTGCGCAGGAACTGCCAGAGCGTCAGACGCCGCCGGGTGCTGACGGGGGCCGCCTCGGCGGAGATGGTCCCGTCGCTGAAGCGGTTGACCGCCTCGGCGGCAGCGTCGCCCATGCCCTGCACCTGGGCGAGGTACCGGGGCGACTCGGGCATCCGCCGACGCAGCAGGATGACGGCGGCGGCCGGAACGGCACCGAGGCCCAGCAGCAACCGCCAGGTGAGGTCGCCGTTCACCCCGGCCGATAGCAGGGTCAGCCCGGCGATGTAGCCCGCCACCGTGCCGAGGGCCTGCATGGAGAAGACGAGGCCGACGAGCTTGCCGCGGTTCTTGCGGTTGGAGAACTCGCTCATCAGCACGGCCGACATCGGGTAGTCACCGCCCACGCCGATGCCCAGGACGAAGCGGAAGACGAGGAGCCAGATGAGGCTCGGGGCGAAGGCCGAGGCCAGGGCGCCGCCCACCATGAGCACCGCCTCGAGGCCGTAGATCTTCTTCCGGCCGAGGAGGTCGGCGACCCGGCCGAAGACGAACGCCCCGACGAAGGCCGAGATGAGCGTGATCGAGTTGACGAGGCCCGTCTGCGACGAGCTGAGGTGCCACTGCTTGGCGATCAGCGTCGTCGCCGTGCCGATGATGAACAGGTCGTAGGCGTCAGTGAAGAAGCCCATGCCGGCGGTCACAACCGCCCGCGAGTGGAACCTGCTGAGCGGCGCCTCGTCCAGCGCCGTCATCGCATCGGCCACGGTCTCCTCCTCCGTCGTTGCCAGCGGCACCGCTGCGGGCCCCTGCCCCGGTGCTCACCTCCGGTTCTAGCGACGCAAGGTTGCCCGGCGATGACCGGGGCCTGGTCCCGAGGTGAACTCTGGGTGAACTTCAGGTGACCTGGTGCCGGCGCTCGCGTGGCGAACGGTGGGCGCGGCGGTGCCCAGCGGAGGCGGGCGGGGTCAGGTCCGCATGCCGTAGCGGGGCCGCAGCCCGGGCTCGATCCCCTCGCGCGAGGGGTTCGAGCGGTCCCGTTCCGAGAGCACGGGGCCGGCGACCCCCCAGTCGGCCCCGATGGCGGGATCGTCCCACGCCACGCCCAGCTCGTCGACCGGGTTGTAGTAGCTGTCGACCAGGTACCACAGCGTGAGGTCGGTGAGCGAGGCGAAGCCGTGGGCGACCCCGGGCGGGATGAAGACGCCGCGGTCGTGGTCGCCGTCGAGGTCGATGGTGAGGGTCGCCCCGTCGGTCGGAGACCCGACGCGCAGGTCGTGGAGGACGACCCGGGCCCTACCCCGCAGCACGTACCAGTAGTCCGCCTGGTGCAGGTGGTAGTGGAGCCCCACCACCGCACCGGCCTGCTTCTCGGAGCGGTTCCCCTGGGTCATCTCGCGCCCGAGCGGGAACCAGCTCCGTCGGTACGTCTCGACGAAGCGTCCCCGCTCGTCGCCGTGACGGTCCGGCTCGACCACGATCACATCGGCGATGACGTCGGACTCCTCGATGCGTGGCACGCTCACCCTCCATCCGTGTCGAAGGCGCCTGTTGGCGCCCAGCCCTGGCCGCGCTCGGCGAACGTGCCGAAGTGGCGGTCGTAGAACACGAGCGGTGCGCCGTGACCCGTCCCGAGGTCGAGGACCCGCCCGATCACCAGCTCGTGGTCGCCTGCATCGTGCACCAGCTCGAGCCCGCACGCCACCCACGCGAGCGATCCCTCGAGCACCGGGGCTCCGCCGACGGAGGCCGGCCGCCACGCCACGCCGGAGAACTTGTCCCCGCCCGAACGGGCGAAGCGCTCGCAGACGGCGCGCTGGTGCTCGGCCAGGACGTTGACGCAGAACGATCCGGCCCGGGCGATCCGCGGCCAGCTCGTCGACGACTTCGCCGGGGCCAGCGCCACGAAGGGCGGCTCCAGCGAGAGCGACACGAAGCTCTGGCACGTGAACCCCACCGGCTCACCGTCCTCGTCGGCCGTCACGACGGTCACGCCGGTGGCGAACCGGGCCATCACCGACCGGAACACGGCCTGGTCGACGTCCCCGCTCACGCCCGCCCCAGGTCGATCGTGGACCGCTCGGCGGCCGCCGAGACCTCGGGGACCCGAGCCGACGCGGCCAGCCGTCGGGCACGGGCCACCATCCGGTCGAGCTGCCGGTCGGTGTGGGCCGGGTCGTGGTGGAAGAGGGCGAGCCGCCGCACCCCCGCCGACCCGGCGACGTGGAGGGCGTAGGCGACCGTCGAGTGCCCCCAGTCGGGCATGGCGACGAACTCGTCGTCGGTGAACTGTGCGTCGTGGATGAGCAGGTCGGCGTCCTCGCACAGCTCGAGGACGCCTTCGTCGATCGAGCGCCGGTCGACGGGTGCCTGGTGGTCGGGGAGGTAGACGAGGGAGCGCCCCTCTGCCTCGACGCGGAAGCCGAGCGTGTGGCCCTTGTGGGGGATGGTCCGGGCATGCACGGTGATCGAGCCGAGCTCCACGACCTGAGGCTCGGTCAGTGCGTCGAGCTCGTGGAACCGGAGGTCCCCGCGGAACTCGCCCATCTGGATGGGGAAGAACGGCGGCTTGACCGCGGCGGCGAGGACGTCGTAGAGGGGCCCCGAGTCCTGGCTGGGCCCGTAGACGTCGAGGCGCGACCCTGGGTCCTGCAGCGGCAAGAAGAAGGGCAGCCCGAGGATGTGGTCGTAGTGCAGGTGGGTGAGCAGCGCGTTGGCCTCGAGGGGGACCCCGGTCGTGCGCAGCGTCCGACTGAGCACGGTGCCCAGCTCGCGCACGCCGGTGCCGAGGTCCAACAGGAGCGGTGGCTCGTCCTCGACGGACACCAGCACGCACGACGTGTTCCCGCCGTAGCGCCGGTAGACGTCGGACGAGCACGGGCACGAGCCCCGCACGCCGTAGAAGGTCGCTCTCACCGTCCGAGCACGCTACTCGGCACCCCGGCGGGCGCGCCGAGGTCCGGGTACGCTCCGGACGTGGACCGACGCACCGTCACGGTGAACGGGGTCGAGCTGGCGTACCTCTGCGAGGGGCCCGACGACGGCCCGCTCGCGCTGTGCCTCCACGGGTTCCCCGACACCGCCCACACGTGGCGCCACCTGCTCCCCCGGCTGGCGGCGGCCGGCTACCACGCCGTCGCGCCCTTCCTGCGGGGGTACGCACCGAGCGGCCTCGCCTCCGACGGGCGCTACGACACGGGCACCCTCGCCCTCGACGCCTGCGCCCTCCACGACGCTCTCGGCGGCGCTGGCGACGCGGTCATCATCGGGCACGACTGGGGCGCCTTCGCCACCTACGGAGCCGCCGCCTCGGAGCCCGACCGCTGGCGGCGGGTGGTGACCGCGGCGGTCGCCCCCCAGGCGGCGATGGCCGAGGGGTTCTTCTCGTACGACCAGCTCCGGAGGAGCTGGTACGTCTTCTTCTTCCAGACCCCGCTCGCCGAGCACGCCGTCTCGCTCGACGACCACCACTTCGTGGACCGCCTGTGGGCGGACTGGTCGCCCAGCTACGACGCGTCGTGGGACGTGGCCAAGGTGAAAGAGGCCATCGGCACGCCCGAGCACCTCGCCGCCGCCATCGGCTACTACCGGGCGATGTTCGCCGGGCCGCCCGACGACCCGGCCGCCGCCGCCGCCCAGGCCGCAGCATCGACGGTCGCCCCCCAACCGACCCTCTACCTCCACGGCGCCGACGACGGCTGCATCGGCGTCGACGCCATCGGCCCGGTCGCCGACCACCTCGCCCCGGGATCGGAGGTCGTCGTCGTCGAGCATGCCGGCCACTTCCTCCACGTCGAGCGCCCCGACGAGGTCGGCGACCACATCATCGGCTTCCTCGGCCGTTGAGCGCGCCACGGGGGCGACCCGGACGGGCGCCCCGATGGCGCCGTCCGGCTCCCCTCGCCCTCGTCGGCGTGGCCCTCGTCAGCGTGGCGCTCGTCGTGGTGGCGGTGGCGACGCCGTCAGACGGGACGGGTCGCCGGGCGGCCGTCGGAGGCCGCCAGGCGGCAGCCGCCGCGCCGCTGCGCTGGTCGGCGCCGCTCGAGGTCGACGCCGGCCCGCCGTTCGGACCCGCCAACCACCTGACTGCGCTGGCCTGCCCGACCACGTCCCTGTGCGTCGCCGGGGACGCCGGCGGGCGCGTGCTCGTCACCACCGACCCGACGGGCGGCGCACCGT
>JAJZJT010000232.1 GCA_021809995.1 Actinomycetes bacterium | reverse complement strand
GCCAGACCGCGGCCTCGCGACCGGCTCGCCCGCGTGGTGGGCGCGGCCCGCGCCCGACGGTCGAGACCGACCCGGTGCCGACCCGGCCACGGAGGGCGTGCCTCGCTACCATCGCGGTGATGCCGGACGTCCCCGTGCGCGGCCTCGTCTTCGACCCCTTCGACCCGCGGTGGGTGACGGACCCCTTCCCCCTCTACGCCGAGCTGCGCGAGGGCGCGCCCGTTCACCGCAACCACCTCGGCTTCTGGGTGCTCTCCCGGCACGCCGACTGCCTCGCCCTCCTGCGTGACCGGCGGGCGAGCGCCGACAGCACGCGGATCGACCCGAGCAGGCTGGCCTTCGAGCTGCGTCGCGACCCGGCCACGGCCGGCGAGGTCGACGTGGCGATGGTCGAGGCGCGTCCGTTCCTCTTCCGCGACCCGCCCGACCACACCCGGCTGCGCGGGCTCGTCTCCAAGGCGTTCACCCCCCGCGTCGTCGAGTCGCTGCGGCCCCGCACCCAGCAGATCGTCGACGAGCTGCTCGACGCCGCGCTCGAGGTGGGCGAGGTCGACCTGCTCGAGGCGTTCGCGTACCCGCTCCCCGTTCGGGTGATCTGCGAACTGCTCGGCGTGCCACCCGACGACCAGGACCGCTTCGGCGAGTGGTCGGCCGCCCTCGCCCGCGGGCTCGACCCTGAGTTCCTCCTCGCCGCCGACGTCATCGAGGCCCGTGAGGCCGCCGTCGTCCAGTTCGCCCAGTACTTCTTCGAGCTCCTCGCCGAGCGGCGGGCGTCGCCCCGGGACGATCTGCTCAGCGCGCTCGCCGTCGCCGAGGACGGCGGTGAGACCCTGAGCGAGGCCGAGCTGCTCTCGACGTGCATCCTCCTGCTCGTGGCCGGGCACGAGACGACGGTCAACCTGATCTCGGGCGGGACGCACGCGCTGGCACGGCACCCCGACGAGTGGCGTCGGCTGTGCGAGGACCCCGGCGTCGTGCGCAACGGGGTCGAGGAGCTCCTGCGCTACGTGTCGCCGGTGCAGTTCACCGTCCGCGCGATCACCGAGGACGTCGAGCTCGCCGGTGTCCTCATGGAGGCCGGCGACTTCGTCATGGCCCTGCTCGGCTCGGGCAACCACGACCCCGAGGCCTTCCCGGACGCCGAGGACCTCGACCTCGGGCGGGCCAACGTCAACCACCTCGGCTTCGGCTTCGGCATCCACCACTGCCTGGGCGCTCCGCTCGCCCGCATGGAGACCCAGGTGGCGCTGACCTCGTTGGCTCGCCGGGCACCCGGGCTCGTGCTCACCACCGACACCGTCACCTATCGCCCGACGGTCGCCCTCCGGGGCTTGGCGGCACTGCCGGTCTCGCTCCGAAGCTGAGCCCCGAGCACCCGAGGCCCGGCCGGGCCCGCCACGTGCACGGCTGGGGGCCGGCTTCGCCTCGCCCTCCGGGGCAGGGGCGCAGGATCACAGGGGGGCGCCGGGGGCGGTGAGCGGCCACGGGTGGAGTCGCTCGGCGGCCAGCGCCAGGTCGAGGAGGAGCTGCTCCTCGTGGTGGCGGCCGATCACCTGCAGGCCCACCGGGAGCCCGTCGACCGTCCCTACCGGGATGGAGACCGCCGGGTTGCCCGTCAGGTTGGCCGGGATGGTGAGGGCGCCGTTGTTGCCGACGGCCCGCTCGAAGCCGTAGGTGGCGATGAGGTCGACGTCGCCTACCGTCGTGGGCATCGGCCCCTCGGCGGCGAAGGCGACGTCGGGGTTGGTGGCGGCGAAGACGAAGTCGGCCCGGTCGAACACGTCGGCCATCTGCTCGTTCACCTCGACGCGGAACAGCTCGGCCGCCGCCGCCGTGCCGAGGTCGTAGTGGTGGCTGGCCATGTTCATGCCGAGCTGGATCTCGGGGGTGAGGTCGTCCGCGCATGCCGGGTACCGCTCCCCGAGCGTGCCGGCCAGGCCCACGAGGTTGGAGAGCGCCCACTCGATCCCGCCGTGGGGCAGCTCGACGGCCAGGTCGACCCGGGCGAGATGGCACGCGGCGACGAGCGCCTCGGCCGCCTCGACCACGAGGGCGGCCACCCGGGGCTCGACTACGGCGACACCGAGGTCGACCGAGACCACGGCCCGCTTGCCGGCCAGGTCGAACGTGCCGAGCTCGCGCTCCCACCCCTCGACCCGGGGGAGGCTGAGCGTGTCCCGGGCGTCGTAGCCGTTGCAGGCGTCGAACCACCGGGCGGTGTCGCGCACCGAGCGGCTGAGGCAGCCGAGGACGACCGTGAGCGGCGGCTGGAGGGCGTGGGGCCCCTTGGGGATCCGCCCGAAGGTCGACTTCAGGCCGAAGAGGCCGCAGAACCCGGCGGGAATGCGGATCGAGCCGCCGCCGTCGCTCCCGCTGGCGACGGGCAGGAGGCCGCCGGCCACCGCGGCGGCCGAGCCGCCCGAGGACCCGCCCGGCGTGCGCCCGGGGTCCCACGGGTTGCCGGTCACCCCGTGCAGCTTGGTCCGGGTGCAGTTGATGCCGCCGAACTCCGACGCCGTCGTCTGTGCGCACAGGACGGCGCCGGCTGCCCGCAGCCGTCGGACCTGTGTCGAGTCCTCGTCCGCCACGCGGTCGGCGAAGACGAGCGACGCCTCGGTGTAGGGCCAGCCGGCCACGGTCTCGAGCTCCTTGACGCCCGCGGGGACCCCGCCGAAGGGCAGCGACGTGTCGGCGACGGCCGCCTGCGCCCGGGCCGCCTCGGCGTCCACGTGGCTCACGGCGTTGAGCGAGGAACCGTCGAGCGCGGCCAGCGCGGCCTCGAGCGCCTCGGTGGGGGAGAGGTCCTTGCGGCGGTACGCGTCGACGAGCGAGCACGCGTCGCCGCTCCAGGGTAGGTCGGCCATGGGCCGACGCTACCGCCCGGGCCGCCCCGGGGCCGGGCCGCCCCGGGGCCGGTGCGGTCGGGCTCCCCCGACTGCCGCACGGGGTGGCGGTAGTGTCCCGCGTCGTGGAGCACGACCCGACGCGAGCCCCCTTCTACGAGGTCGTCCACCGGCGTCGCGACGTCCGCGCCGAGTTCACCGGGGGGCCGGTCGCCCCCGAGGTCCTCCGCCGTGTGCTCGAGGCCGCCCACGCCGCTCCGAGCGTGGGCCTCACCCAGCCCTGGGACTTCGTCCTCGTCACGGACGACGACGTGCGCCGGGCGTTCCACGCCCACGTGCTCGAGGAGCGCCGGGTGTTCGCCCGCTCGCTCGAGGGCGAGCGGGCCGAGCGGTTCGCCGGCATCAAGATCGAGGGCATCCTCGAGTCGACGCTCTCCCTCGTCGTCACCTACGACGCCACCCGCGGGGCACCGGCCGTGCTCGGCCGCCACGCCATCGCCGACGCCGGCCTCTACTCGGTGTGCCTGGCCATCGAGAACCTGTGGCTGGCGTGCACGGCCGAGGGGCTCGGCCTCGGGTGGGTGTCCTTCTACCGCGAGGCGTTCCTCGCCGGGCTGCTCGGCATCCCCGAGGGGGTCCTGCCCGTCGCCTGGCTGTGCCTCGGCCCGGTGAGCCACCTCGAAGCCGTGCCGGATCTGGAGCGTCACGGCTGGCGGGACCGCCTGTCGCTCGAGGAGGTCCTCCACCACGAGCGGTGGTGAGCGCCGCCGCCGGCCGCCGCCGACCTAGCGTGTGGCCATGGCAGACGACGACGCGGCCCGAGAGACCGACGAGACCGGCAGCGCCGGCGAGGCGGGCGAGGCCTGCGGGACGGACGCGGACCACCCCGCCCGCCCGTGGACGCTGGCCGTCGACGTCGGCGGGACGGGGCTGAAGGCGTCGGTGCTCGACGCTGCCGGGGCCATGGTGGCCGACCGGGTGAAGGTCTCGACCACCTACCCGATGCCCCCCGACAAGCTGGTCACGTCCTTGACCGGCCTCGTCGCCCCGCTGCCCGCCGCCGACCGGGCGTCCGTCGGGTTCCCCGGCATGGTGCGCGACGGCAAGGTGCTCTCCGCCCCCCACTTCTCGACGACCTCGGGCCCGGGCAGCGAGACGGACCCCGAGCTCGAAGCGCGCTGGTCGGGCTTCGAGCTCGCCACCGCCCTCACCGACGCGTTCGGCGTTCCGACCAAGGTGGCCAACGACGCCGACATCCAGGGGGCGGCGGTCGTCTCGGGGCACGGCCTCGAGCTCGTCATCACCCTCGGCACCGGTTTCGGCTCCGGCCTCTTCTACGAAGGCCACCTGATGCCCCACCTCGAGCTCGCCCACCAGGTCTTCCGCAAGGGCCAGACCTACAACGAGCAGATCGGCGAGGAGGCCCGCAAGGAGATCGGCGACGAGCGGTGGAACAAGCGGGTGCTGAAGGCGATCGCCAACATGCGGGCCATCTTCTTCTTCGACCACCTCTACGTGGGCGGCGGCAACTCGCGTCGGCTCGTGCGCGACCGGCTCGACGACGACGTCACCATCGTCGACAACTCGGCGGGGATCCTCGGGGGCATCAAGCTGTGGGAGTCGGACCACGTGGGGGTCAACGACGTCGGCTGAGGGGCGTGCCTGCGCCCGGGGCGAGCAGCCGCCGTCCCCGCCACCGTCGAGGTCCCGTTGTCTCGGACCACCCCCGCCACCGGGACGGATCCGTGCCCCCCGGTCACCCCCGCCAGCGGCGCCACCGGCGCTCGACCTCGCGCAGGTCGCGTCCCACGCCCCGCCGGTCGACGGCGGCGGCCGCCCGCTCCACGACGGCGAGGCGCTCGGCGGTCGCAGCCAGTTCGGGATGGGCGCCGGCGGCCGTC